>NZ_JACJOR010000485.1:0-5827 GCF_014695615.1 Leptolyngbya sp. FACHB-711 | reverse complement strand
AGGTCGTCACCATAAGGGGAAGGCATAGGCACTTCTAGACGCTGGTTTTCCCCTAGCCTAGCGTTCTAACCTAATCGCGTAAAGCTATAGTAAAGAAAGTTAAAGTAATCTCATTACATTCACTTAGGCAATTCCAGAATGACCATTGCTACGTCATATACTGCCTAAGAGCAAGGTTGCTTTTCGGGAAGAACTTTAAACTTTAGTAAAGTAACGGTCACAGCTTATCCTCACTCCCTCGTCTACCCATCTATCCCCCATGTTTGCCCGTTTTTCTGATTCTCAATCGGTTGAGTTAGCTGTTCCTAACCAACCCGTGCCGCTTCAGCATTATCTGCGTCAGCCGCAGCGACTTGTTCGTGCTCTAGTTGATCCAAGCCGAATTCAAATGTTGAGGCAAGATTGCTTTCGGCTGAAAATGCGTCCTTTAAGCTTTCTGATGCTAACGCTCCAGCCTACGGTAGACCTGCAAGTTTGGGCAGAACCAGATGGCAGTATTCGGGTGCAATCGATCGCTTGCGAAATTCGTGGGATTGAATACATCAACCAGCGATTCAGCCTGAATCTTACTGGAGTGCTGATTCCCGAACAGGACGGCGAAGTGACTTATCTACGGGGCAGAGCTAATCTGCAAGTACAGGTGGATGTACCGCCGCCGTTGATGCTTACCCCCCAGCCTATCCTAGAAGCAACTGGAAATGGTCTGCTTCACAGCGTTCTGCTAACTGTGAAACAGCGTCTAATGCATCAGCTTTTAGTGGACTATCGGGAATGGGCAGCGCAGCAAGACAGGGAAACTTGGCACAACTCGCCTAATTCTCTGGCTCCCAACGGAGAACCATTTCCCATGGCCGGCAGCAAGCCTGAATTGGGATAAGCTTGAGGCAACGCGAAAATTCTGTCTCTTAGTGATTACGATACGCTAGCCCTAAAGTTGCTCCAAGGATAGATTTGATGCAGCACAAGGGCTAAACGATCGTCGATGCTGACGCGATGCGCCTTTCTGCTGAAGCGCAAGCCGATGCTTAACGGTGCCATAACCTTTATTAGATGCGAGGTCATAGCCGGAATATTTTGCGGCAAGGCGTAGGATCAGTGTGTCCCGCCAGACTTTTGCCACAATACTGGCTGCGGCAATTGCAAGCGATCTTTGATCCCCTTTAACGATCGCCTGCTGCGGTAAAACAAGCTGCGGCACACAGTGATTTCCGTCGATCAGGCACAAGTCAGGTTGCGGACTGAGCCGATCGACTGCGCGACGCATCGCGAGAAACGTCGCCTGCAAAATGTTGAGTCGATCGATTTCTTGCACTGAGGCAATCCCAATTCGACAATCAATTGCCACCGCTCTAATTTGCACTGCAAGTTCCTGTCGCTGAAAGGCAGACAGCTGCTTGCTGTCTGTGACCCCTGCTGCTGAAAGGCGATCGAGCTGATCAGTCGGGAGAATTACAGCTGCTGCCACTACAGGACCAAATAAAGCTCCTCGCCCAACCTCATCCACCCCTGCAACCAGACCCAGAGCAGAAGCAGCCTCCAAGTCTGGCAGCAGTAGATTGAGCTGTAGTGCAGAACTCTCTAGAGAATTAGCCGACATCCGAACTTGGGTCATCAGTCGCAACCAGGGAAGAGCGACGGCGACGGCGGCGACGAGTTGAATCCAGGCTGAGATCAGAATACCCCCCTTCGTCAGATTCAGCCGACTCAGCCGTGTATCCATTCGACTCAACTTCTGAAACCGAGGCTTCTGGTACTGCTGGCAACTCGTCCAAATCAGCCGAAACTTGCTCTGCTGGTGGAGCTACCGCTTCAGGAATCGTTGGTTGCTCCGGCAAACTGACTTCGCGTAAGCTAGCGGGGTCCTGACGAACTCGCTGTCCAGGCAGTGTGACTGCAACGACCGTAGACTTTAGATCTTTCACCGTCTCAGTTGAAAGTACTAGGGGCGAGATGCCCATTAGAGCATAAACGTCCTGTTCCTCAGGGGTCATTTCGACTGAGATTACCTGGGGTGGTTCTGCCAAGGGTCTTTCCCGGCGCGAAACCCGACTGCGATCGAGTTTTTCCGAGCGATTGTCCCGCTCTCGCACGCCGCGATTTTCTCGGTTTTCCCGACTATCTCGGTTTTCTCGACCGTCCCGACTATCTCGGCTATCTCGGTTTTCCCGGCTCTCTCGGTTTTCCCGACTATCTCGGTTTTCCCGACCGTCCCGACTGTCTCGGCTATTTAGAATCGGCGTTGCGATCACTTCTTCCAAAGGAGCAGGCTCCAGATCTAGCTCCGGCTCGACCCGTCCAACGGTTGGCTTCAACGTTGGTTCACCGACCTTGACTCGCCCACCCCGACGACGACGGCGATTATCTCCTCGATCGCCCCGGTCATTGCGGTCATTACGATCACCCCGATCGCTGCGGCTTCGCTCCCGATAGTCAGGATGATTAGTTAAGTTTAGTTCCTGCAAATCGGCAGCTGGATCTAAATCGGAATCATCAGCCGATCGCTCCCAGGTATCGCGGGCGACTGGACGGGATTCGGCTGTCGCAGGAATTCGCACCGGATCGAGCGGATCAGACAGCGCAACTTCTGTTTCGCCAGGTAGATGAACAGTATGACCCAAGCCACCGCACTGAGAACAGGTGCGCCCAAACAGTTCGTAGATATTTTGTCCTTGACGTTTACGCGTTAGTTCGACCAGTCCCAGTTCCGAGAGCTGAGCAATTTGAGGACGGGCTTTGTCTGCTCGCAGTGCCTTATTAAACTGTTCAAGCACCTGCAACTGATCGCGACGCGAATCCATGTCGATGAAATCGACAATAATGACTCCAGCAATGTTGCGAAGGCGGAGCTGTCGTGCAATCTCAGTTGCCGCTTCACTGTTCGTCCAAAGAACCGTTTCTCTTGCGGTCGCCGATCGGGTAAATGAACCAGAGTTCACGTCAATTACCGTTAGGGCTTCAGTACGTTCGATAATAATATAGCCACCGGAGGGCAAATCGACCCTTGGCTTCAGAGCCTCCCGAATTGCCGCATTGACTCGGAAGTATTCCAAAATTGAGGTACGTTCACGGTGATGGTCAATCAAAATCCCTTGCGGCGATCGTCCTCCATTCCAGTTCGTCAGGTGTTGCTTAACACGCTTCAGCCCGGTATGCGAATCGACAACAATTCGGTTTACATCTGCGCTGTACACATCTCGCAGCACCCGCTGAATAAAGTCATCATCTCGGTTAAGCAAGCAGGGTGGACGAGAGGACAACGCTTCTTGTTGGATGCTTTCCCACTGTTTTTGCAGAGCTTCCAGGTCTTCTAAAATTGCTTCTTCGGGCATTCCTTCAGCTTCAGTTCGCACCAGTAGCCCCATTCCTGCGGGCTTAATGAGAATTGCTAATGCGCGAAGCCGATTCCGTTCTGCTTCGTTGCGAATGCGTCGGGAAAGGTTGACGCCTCGACCAAACGGCATTAGTACCAGATAGCGCCCTGGAAGGCTAATATTTCCGGTCAGCCGTGGACCCTTGTTTCCAGTCGGCTCTTTCATAATCTGAACCAGCACTTTCTGCTGAGGCGCAAGCAGCTCTGTGATCGAGCCTGCCGCCTTACGAAGCCGTAGCGGACCTAAATCGGAAACATGGATAAACCCGTTGCGTTCACTATCACCAATGTTGACAAAGGCTGCATCAATTCCTGGCAGCACATTTTCCACAACACCTAGGTAAATATCGCCAACCTGATGGGTTCCCTTTGCAACGATTAATTCTTGAATCTGATCTTCTGAAAAGACAGCAGCAATGCGGTGCTGCTCAGCGATAACAATTTGTTTTGACATTCAATTTCCTCAAAGTCTGGCAGCTTGGCAGCACTGGCTCCGTCATGCTACTTTCGCTGGAATAAATCAAAGAACGCCGCGTCAGCAAGCAGCCGTTCTGCAAAATACCTATGAAGTTCCTGCCAAAAGCGATCGATTTGACAGGAGAAGCCTTGATGAGAAATCAGCACACCCAATCAGTTGGAGAACTAACAACCGATCTTGAATGCCTGAATAGAAGAAACCTGAGTGAAAGGTGTCTGTACGGAAGAATCTGCTTGAAAGGAGCAGGATCTTACGTGAGCAAGGGAGTGAAAAGCTTTACAGAAGCAGACTTTACTCTGGGTCTGGTGCCGCTCGAATCGTTTTTAACCCTGAGTTTAACCCTAAGAGGTTTCGATTCGCTACGGCTTCTCTTAGTTACGCATTATAGCGCGATCGTCAATGCACGCATCAGTATGTTCAACGTTTTTTGGAAAATACTCAGCTTAGGAAATGGAAAAGGGCGGAAGTTGCAAAAAGGGAAGATTTCTCTGGAATGAGAATTTAACTAGCAGTCCTTCTTGCAAAATAGGCTTTTTCCGGCAGTTGAGGAAACCCAACACGCGGTCGATTGAATCCGCGGTCTTCGATCAACTGCTGTACGCAGGATTGCAAAAGTCAAGAAATCCTTAACCTTTCAACCATCCATCAAGAAAAGCTGACACCGATGAATGTGCAAAAGCCGAAACGATTGTTGAGTTACCTGCTCCAGCATTTGCACCAGATGTTCTGGACGCAGCAGAATTCCATCATTGCGGCAGCTTCCCACAAAACGCAGGATTACAGCATCCTCAAGGGATTGTTCCCGCCGCAGTCCCGGAATCGATCGATCGAGCAATTCGAGTTCAAAGAGCCGTTCCCGCAGATTAACTGACTTTTGCTTACCTGATTTCGTGGTTTGTTCGACCCACAAACTTTCCGCTTCCAAAACAGCTCGAATCCAGCCGTGCCAGTCAGACGCTCCCCCAGGCTGTGTTTCAGCTTCTTCAAAGAGAGGCACAACCGCGATCCAGTATTCTGCTTGCTCCATTGCATGAGTTGCCGCAGGCGCATTGAGGGCGATTGACTCAACGCTAAATACAGGCACCTCCGCAGGCAGTTGAGCACCGAACTTTTGCTGAAACTCTGCCGGGTTCATGGCTTCGGTCAGGTCGAAATCCACAATTTCCCCCAGACTGCTTGCACCTAGCGGTAACGCACTGGCGATCGAGATACGCGGACCCGGATGAAACCCGCCCGTAAAAGAAACCGGAATCGCAGCCCGCCGCACAGCGCGATCGAATAAACGCACAAGGTCTAAATGGCTTACCAGCGTCATGTCGCCCAGTTTGCCAAACTGAACGCGCATTCGCTGCGCCCGCTCCTGATTCGGCACAAATTGCCCCTGAAAGGCGGGAATGGGCGGCGGCGGCACGACAATGTTGTGTCCAAAGTCTAGACCGCAGACACCGCAGTGGGAGCAGCCCTCAAACGAGCAGTCTGGAACGATCGCAGCTTCCAATGCCCGCTGAAGGTCTTCTTTCAACCACTGCTTATCAATCCCTGAATCCAAATGATCCCAGGGAAGCGGCTGATTCAGCGTCTGCTCAGCCTGCAATGAACCCGCATCCCCAAAAACGTTCCACTCCCCGTTTTCGACCTGGCGATATTTCCAGGTGAGTTCAGAAGCAGCAATCGCCTGCGTCCAGGCAGCAAAAGCCCGATCGAGACTTTCCCACCAAGCGTCCATCCCGGCTCCTAACTCCCAGGCATGACGAATTACTGCCGCCAAACGCCGGTCGCCTCGCCCGACAAAGTCCTCCATTGCCGAGATGCGAACGTCAGTGAAGTTAGCTTTTACTCCCCGAATGGTGCGGAACTCTTGCTGAAGGAGTTTCTGCTTTCGGATGAGTTCAGCCGTTGCGACCGAGTGCCACTGAAAAGGCGTGTGAGGTTTCGGTGTGAAGTTTGAGATGGTGACATTAAAGCCAAGCGGCTTTCTA
>NZ_JACJOR010000484.1:0-11818 GCF_014695615.1 Leptolyngbya sp. FACHB-711 | reverse complement strand
GCACTGCAACACGCGATCGAGGATGGTGTAAATCACATGTGGTCGGTTTCTGCGCTTCAGCTTCATCCCCGGAGTGTGATTGTGTGCGATGAAGACGCGACGCTGGAATTGAAAGTGAAGACGGTAAAATACTTCAAAGAGCTGGAGCAAGACAGCCCGACGCTGGAAGGCAGAGAAACGCATGGGTGAAAAGGTTTGAGGAATGTTCGAGGTGCAACATTGCCTCTGAATCCCTCAACTCTGGAGGTTCTGAACGCGATAGATTCCTAACACATCCTCCAAGTCTAGATTACAAACTTCTTCAGGCTAACAAAGTAGAAAATTGGGGGGCAGGGGTTTTACCCTGAGCGAGGGCGAAGCCTCCACACCCCCCCGTCCCTTGCGTGAGTAAAAAGGCTGTAAGAGCGCAAAGCAGCCCAACTTGTTAATCATTTCACTAATGGATGTTAGGTGTCAGCGGACGAAAGCCAGCTTTATGTTGGAATGAAACAGCAATCTAGGGTAATACTCCACTGCACCACCAAGCGCATCGTTGCGAAACGGTATTCTGCTTCTATTTGTGTTGGGGTAGGGCAGTCGCCAGCCAGGGAGTAATTTCTCTGTTTTTCACAGGGATTGCTTTTGTTTCAAAATCCTTTTTCTATCAATCATCCAACCTATCCCTTCTACGGTGAATATTATGTCAAGGGCAAAATCGATTGCTCAAAAGCTTGCTGCATTGGTGACCCTGTTGCCTTTTAGTGCTGGAATTGCCTTGAGTCCCATTCACGAGGATCAAGCAGTGGCTCAGCCAACTCAGGGGGCTTTAGGGCAATGTATTTTAGATCTACGAGAAGCTAACATCTATGGTTCTAACGCAGCCGATCGCTGTATTAATCAACTGCAAAATCTGCCGCCTACGCAATCACTAGGGCAATGTATTTTAGATCTACGGCAAGCTAACATCTATGGTTCTAACGCAGCCGATCGCTGCGAACGCTTGCTTACTGCTCAGCAACGCAATGGAGGTCAAAGTTCTGTTAGCCGCCCAAGTTCAAGTTCGCGTCGAACAGTGTGAATAAACAACAATACAGGAGGCAACATCATTGAGCTTTATCTTTCTCCTGCAAGCAGTGATGATTGGGGAGCTAATCGACTAAATGGCACTTTTAATTCCGGCTATTTTATCAACTTCACTTTGGGCAGTTCTGAGTGCATTTATGACATTAAGGCAGACTTCGATGACGGTAGCTATGTCCAGGATCAGTTTGATTTCTGTCGCAGTAATACCTATAACCTGAACTAAGTTTCGTGAAGTAATCAGTTCTTTGCCTAAAACCTGATTTCACCCCTGATACAGCCTTTTTCTAGCCTTTTTCTAGCCTAATGAAGTATAAGAAATGGGGGCAGGGGTGAAACTCACAGCAAGGGAAGCAGACCCCCACGCCTCTATTTTACTAGAGCGAAAAAGGCTGTATTAGTGGAATGCTGGCTTTAACGAACGCAACGATCTTCACCTCAAAAGATGTTTTTGACGATCGCGCACTGCTGATCGATCGCGATCGAATTGTGGATCTGGTTCCGGCGGATGCGCTGCCCGAAGTAGATGCGGTGATTGATCTGCATGGACAAATTGTTGCCCCTGGGTTTATTGATTTGCAGCTTAATGGCTGTGGCGGGGTGATGTTTAACGATGCAATTACCGCCGAAACGCTGGACATCATGCACCAGACGAATCTCAAAAGCGGTACGACCAGCTTTTTGCCTACGCTGATCACTACCTCTGATGAAGAGATTAAAGCGGCGATCGATCTAATCAAAACCTATCGCAAAACGCACTTCGCCTCAGTGCTGGGGCTGCATCTGGAAGGACCA
Source organism: Leptolyngbya sp. FACHB-711 (assembly GCF_014695615.1). Lineage (NCBI taxonomy): Bacteria > Bacillati > Cyanobacteriota > Cyanophyceae > Leptolyngbyales > Leptolyngbyaceae > Leptolyngbya > Leptolyngbya sp. FACHB-711. The sequence continues at coordinate 9,964 of NZ_JACJOR010000484.1, read as the reverse complement.
TTTCTGAACCCGAAACGGAAGGGAATTCACGATGGAAATTACATTCGTGCTGCCGATCGCATAATGCTAGACATCATCGCAGCTGCCGGAAAAGAAGTCGTGTGTCTGGTTACGCTTGCACCGGAACTGGCAGCGGTAGAAGAAATAAAACTCCTGACCGATCGCGGCATTGTGGTTTCGGCAGGACATACGGATGCGACCTACGAAGAGGCGATCGATCGATTTGAGGCCGGGGTGAACATGACCACCCATTTATTTAATGCAATGTCGCCCTGGCAGGGACGTAAACCGGGCATGGTGGGAGCCGTGTTCGATCACCCAGAGGTGTATGCAGGCATTATTGCAGACGGTCATCATGTGCATTTTGCCTCGATCGCCCTTGCCCATCGGCTGAAGCAGAACAAGCTGATTCTTGTCACCGACGCGACGCCGCCCGTTGGCACAGACATGACCTCGTTTATCATCGGCGGCAACGAAGTGTTTTACCGGGACGGCAAATGTGTCTCGGCAGATGGAACCCTGGGCGGCTCAGCCCTGACGATGATCGAAGCGATCGCCAACTGTGTGCAGCACGTCCGAATTCCCCTTGCAGAAGCTCTCAGAATGGCATCAACCTATCCGGCTCAACTGCTCGGACTGCATCACAAACTCGGTGACATTGCTCCCGGATACGTGGCAAATTTGGCAATTTTTGATCGCGAGTTTCAGATGGGTGGTGTGGTCGATCGCGGCTGGTTTTACGGATTGCGATAGCATGGGTTTCATGGCGCCTTCCTGGATTCCGCAAGCCACCGACGACGGCTCTTTCACCTTCTTCTCGGAAACCTTTGGTGAAACGTTTCACAGTACGCAGGGCGCAAGGGCAGAGGCGTTTGTCAAATTTGTAAAAGCGACCCATCTGGCAGAAAAAGCGACTCGCGATCGGCTCAACTTGCTCGATGTCTGCTACGGTTTGGGCTACAACACAGCAGCCGCTTTGGAAACAATCTGGACGGTGAATCCAGCTTGTCAGGTGCAGGTGTATGGGCTGGAGTGGGATGCGACTGTTCCTGCGGGAGCAATCGAGCCGCCGCTAATTCAGTCCTGGTCGCCTGCGGTGCAGACCGTTCTAAAATCCCTGGCAGAACAGCACGTTTGTCAGACCGATCGACTGCAAGCCACGCTGCTAATTGGCGATGCCCGGCAGACGATCGATCCGGTGATTCAATCCGGCTTTGCTGCCGATGCCATCTTCTTTGACCCCTTTTCGCCCCGTCGTTGTCCCCAGCTCTGGACAGTGGATTTTTTTCAACGAATCGTGCGCTGTCTTGCCCTCGACGGAACGCTGGCAACCTACTCGCGCTCTGCCTGTGTTCGATCGGCTATGGTTGAAGCCGGACTGACGATCGGCACAATTCCCATGAACGACGAACTGCATCCCACCCACGAATGGTCACAAGGGACAATCGGCGCGTGGACAACAGCAGGTCTGCATCCCCTGACACGAATGGAGCAGGAGCACCTCTGCACCCGCGCTGCCATTCCCTACCGCGATCCGAATTTGACCGACTCAGCAGAGGCAATTCTGAGCCGCCATCAGCAGGAGCAGAAAATCTGTAGGCGAGAATCTACGTCAAGCTGGCGCAGACGATGGAAGATTACCTGAAATTACAGGAGAAGCGTCATGGTTCCTGACTTTTTGTCTGTCTCAGCGAATGAAATTCAAGACCCACGGGCGATCGCCCTCCTTCATCAGATTCAGCGGCAGACCGTTCAGGTTGCTTTTCCTCAGGGCATCACCGCAATCGATACTGCTTTTGTTCACGCACGTATTTCTGAATTGCGATCGGGCATTCATTCACCACTCTTATTTCTGAATGGCTTCGACAGTTCCCTGTTAGAATTTCGGCGAATCTTGCCGTTTTTACCTGCTCAAGATATCTGGGCGATCGATTTATATGGCTCTGGATTTACGGCGTACTCTGCTCAAGTTCCCGTGAATCCTCAAACGATCCGTCTGCATCTTCAGCGTACGATTGCTGATTGGATTCATGAACCTGTGATTTTAATTGGCGCATCTTTGGGTGGAGCAGTTGCCCTTGATTTCGCGCTGCATTATCCAGAGTGGGTGAAGGCGATCGTTTTAATGGATAGCGTGGGATTTTCTGGGAGTTTTCCGATCGGTCAATTTCTGCCTGTCCCGCTCATTGAATTGGGAACCACATGGCTGCACTTTCGCAAACAGGCTGCGCTGACGGCTGCGACTTTATTGTCGGCAGGAGTTCTGCCCATTTTTCCGGCGCTCGATCCCGGATTAGCAGATGATTTGCGCTGTTTACTGCTGCATCAGGAAATGCCGGACTGGGCAGCCGCAATCCGCTCTTTTACCCTGAGTGGTGGGTATAGCAATCTCGCTGAGCAAATTTCTCAAATCCAGCAGCCGACGCTGATTTTGTGGGGAACCGCAGACGATATTCTCGGTATCGCCGATGCAGAAAAATTCAGGCGAGCAATTCCCGGCAGTCAGCTCGAATGGATTCAAAAAGCAGGTCATGCCCCTCATTTGGATCAGCCGCAGCAGGTCAGCGATCGGATTCTAGATTTTTGTCGGTTGCAGACTCGCTAAATCTCATCAAACGATCGCACGACTCCAAAACCCTCAGAATCCGAGGAAGAATTGCCCGGACGCAGCGAAAACAACCCCTGCATTCCCGCCAATCGCGCTGCTGTCAGTTCTGCGACCACATCAGAAACAAATAAAATTTCGGCAGGTGGAACTTCGATCGTTGCTGCAATCTTGTGATAGCTCTCCGGTTCGCGCTTCATGCCGATCTGCGTATCAAAATAGCCGCTCAAAAACTGCGTCAGATCGCCTGCTTCCGAGTAGCGAAACAAAAGCTGCTGCGCCTGTACGCTTCCCGACGAGAAAATATACAGCCGCTTGCCTGCTGCTATCCACCGCTCAAACGCGGGTTTGACATCGGGGAAGATCTGCGATCGCAGTGTTCCATCCTGATAGCCCTGATTCCAAATTTTGCCCTGCAACGATTTGAGTCCGGTTGATTTGCGATCGATCGCGATCAGGAAATGAATGTAGGGCACTGCCGCCGCAGGCGCGTTTCCCTCCCAAGCAGGCAAGTTTTCTGCACGATTATCCCTTTGGGGAACTGCATCTCTTTGAAAAGCTGCCAAGCAATCGGCTTCATACTCCTGCCGCAGCCGCTTCAGATCCGCCTGAACCGCTTCCTCCTGCCCGTGCTTCTGTAAAAACGCTTCAACCTGTTCTTCTGCATAGGGAAACAGCACCCCAAATACATAATCGACGGGGGTCGTCGTGCCCTCAATATCCAGGAGAATCACGCGGACTGCCTGAGAAATGCGATCGATCATACCAACCCCGAAAAGAGCTTAACAAACCAAAGTCCCCCCTCGCTCTTTTAGAGCGGCAAGTCAAAGGTTGGGGGATTTAGGGGGCGATGGAGAACACCCCTGAGACTGTTCAAACCACCGCTTAAACCGCTGCCATCGCAGGCGCACTAAAACAAAGCGGCGCAAACCCCTGCTCTTTACCGCTCTCGGTATAGTGAGGCGTCCAGCCTACGGAGTCTTGGAATAGCCGAATTGCGCGAATTCGCCGATCGCCACAGAGATCAAACCAGTGCAGCGTTCCCTGGGGCACAACGAGCAGATCGCCTGGTTCTACCTGAATGCTGACCACTGGGCCCGATTGGGGATTGATGTGGAACAGTCCGTGTCCCTCGATCGTGAAGCGTACTTCGTCTTCGGCGTGAGCATGTTCGCGGCTAAACTTTGCCAGCATGGCTTCCAGATTGGGCATGTCGGGCTTAATGTCGATCACATCTGCGGTGACGTAGCCGCCCTGCTGCTTTAACACCTCAATTTCTGAAGCGTAGGCGGCGAGAATTTCTTCGCTGGTTGCCGCTTCGCTCAGCGGGTGGCTCGGCTGCCACCGGGCAAAGCCAATGCCGATCGCCTTCAAATATGCCTCAATTTCGCCAGCGTCTTTAATTTGCCGATTTTCCTCTGGAATGGTGAGAACTGCCATTGTTTCGTCCCTTAACGCAAGTCACAGTATTCCAGCTTAGCGAAGTGTGAGCTTACGATAGGTCAACTCAAACAAAAATTCGAGAATCTCAAGATGCCGCCGGGCGTGAAACAGGGTATCGCCCCAGGTGTATAGCCCGTGCCCGACCACCAGAAAACCGTAAGAACGCGCCGTATCCGACAAAAACGGACGCACCGACTGACTCAGGATTTTCATGTCCTGCGAATTGGGCACAACGGGAATTGTTATCGTCTCTTCGTGGCTCTGGATGCCTTCTAAGCCCTTTAGCATTTCGTAACCAGAGAGCATGATTTTGCCGCGATCGGCATAGTATTCCGACAGCAGCGTATTAAAGACTGAATGGGTATGCAGCACGGCTCCTGCTCCTGTTTCTTTGACGACCGTAAGGTGCAGCAGCGTCTCCGCAGAGGTGCGCCCTTTCCCCTGCACTACGGTGCCCTCACCATCGACTTCGATTAAATCTTCTGGCTGCACCAGCCCCTTATCTATCCCACTCGGAGCCATCAAGAGCGTGAGCGGGGTGCGGCTGATCACTGCACTAAAATTACCCCCCGTGCCCTGTGCCCACCCCTGAGAGTGGATGTCTTGAATCACCCAGCTTAGCGTATCCCGCAGGTCTAACGAGTGCAGCATAGCGTATGACATTGTTAACCCAAACATTGTTAACCCAGTAGTCCAACCTAACGAGTCCAACCTAACAATTCACGAATTTCAGTCTGTAAATAAGCCCCATCGTCGATTAACAGTATCGTAATCGGGGATCAAGCGCAATGAGATAATTGAGCCGGATGCCAATTGGATTGGTGTTTCTGGGGAATTTAGCCAGGCAGCATATTCCCAGCAGTTTGGGTGAGAGTTGCTTTGATTTGAGCCGGAGCCAGGATCGGGTTTGCGCTGAGCATCAGAGTCGCAATGCCAGCCACAAAGGGAGCCGCAAAAAACGTACCGCCGCTGAAGCTGATAAGATTGCTGCTGAATAGAGGAATAGGTCGAGAAGAGGTCTTCACCAGGAGCCGTTATATAGTCGAAGTCGATCGCCTGGTTGCCCACCGGATTTGAAAAGTCTGCTGTCCAGTTCTAAGGGCTGGGGGACAGTGGGAGAATTGTCTACCGAAGTGACCTGATAGCGAAGCTGATACCGACCTAGCCGGGACGATCGCTCAAGACGCGCAGCTTATACAATTCGCAAATGAAGCTGACTGTGCGGCTAGCTTGAACGGCTTGAGTTCTTAAAACGATCGGGGCTTGAAGCTCAAAGTGTTTCTGCTGAAGTAGGTTTTGATGCTACGGACGGCAGTAGATTCTCAACGATCCCTGAGTTTGGAAGCAGTATGGACTGAGTTCAGTGAATGACCTGCGCTTCCTGGCTCGCTTGTTCCGGTTGCCGCATTGCCGCTTTTAGCTCACTGCAAATCCTCGCCGGGTCTGCCGATCGCGGATCGTGTCCAAATTGCCTAAGGGAATTGCCGCAATCAGGTGCTTGGTATATTCCGTTTGTGGACGGCGATAAATCGAATCGGCAGTGTCAATTTCTTCGATCCTGCCCCGGTTCATCACCATAATGCGATCGCTCATAAACTTAACCACGCTCAAATCGTGCGAAATGAAAATATAAGTGAGCTTAAATTCTTCCTGAAGTTCTTTCAGCAAATTCAGCACCTGCGCCTGCACCGACACATCCAGCGCAGAAACCGATTCGTCGCAAATAATAAATTTCGGGTTCAGTGCCAGGGCACGGGCAATGCAAACTCGCTGCCGCTGACCGCCGGAAAACTCGTGGGGATAGCGATTGCTAAATTCTGGATTGAGTCCCACCCGATCGAGCAGGTAAGACATTCGCTCCAGCCGATCGCGCCGGCTCTTGCCGACCTTGTGAATCATCAGCGGTTCCATGATTGCTTCGCCGATCGTAATGCGCGGGTCGAGCGAACTAAACGGATCTTGAAAGATAATCTGCATTTCGCGTCGAAGCTGCCGCAGCTTGCCACCGTTGGCGCGAGTAATGTCTTTGTTTTCAAAAACAATTTGTCCTGCCGTTGGCTTGACCAGGTGCAGCAGCGTTCGCGCCAGGGTCGTTTTGCCGCAGCCGGACTCGCCCACCAGACCCAGCGTTTCCCCCGGATACACCTGAAATGAAACGCCGTTGACTGCCATCGCCAGTCGCTGTGCCCGTCCAAAAATACCGTGAATCGGATAGCCCACCTGCAAATTCTGCACCGACAAGATGGGGGACTGCTGCTGAAGGGCGATCACCCGCTGATGGTCTTCTTCCGGGCTGATTGCCGCATTCGATCGCAATGCCTGATCCACACTCAGTGACTTCTCGCGAATGATCATTTCCCCACTGGGACTGGTGCTCACTTCCATAAAGTCGGTGATGGTCGGCAAAACTCGCAGGTGGCGCGTGGGCTGGGGACGGCAGGCAAGCAGTCCTTTCGTATAGGGATGCTGCGGATTCGAGAAAATATCCCACACCGCACCCGACTCCACAATCTTGCCCTGATACATCACCGCGACCTGATCGGCAATATCGGCAATTAAGCCCAGATCGTGCGTGATAAACATGATCGACATTCCCCGTCGATCGCGCAGTTCCCGCAGCAGATCCAGAATTCGCGCCTGCACGGTGACATCTAGCGCAGTGGTTGGCTCGTCGGCGATCAGCAGTGCCGGATTACAGGAAATCGCCATCGCAATCATGACCCGCTGAATCTGTCCGCCCGAAAGCTGATGGGGGTAGCGTTCCAGCATGGCGTACTTTTGCTCGTTGACCAGACTGGTAATTTCTCGATCGCCCAAACTGCCCTTCACACTGTCTCTCGAACTACTGCCCAGATGCTCTTTTTGCCAGGAGTCAATCGCCTGCTGCTGAAGTTCTTCATCAGAAGGCACGAGCTTCACTTCCTGCAATAAGCCGATCGCCCGTCGTCGCGCTTCTGAAGGGGAAATATTTGGTTCATGCTGCCGAATTGCCTCGACCAATTGAAAGCCACAGGTGTAGACCGGATTGAGCGAACTGAGCGGCTCCTGAAAAATCATCGATACCCGACCGCCGCGATAGTGCTGCATCTGCTCTGACGTGAGCGATCGAAGGTTCACAGGCTCCGCTTCAGGGTTGGGCTGAAACCAGACTTCGCCCTCAGGAATCCGCCCCGGCGAGGGAATTAGCCCCATGACTGCCAGCGAAGTCACTGACTTTCCAGAACCAGACTCGCCTACAATTCCCAGGGTTTGCCCGCGTTTGACCTGAAATGAGATGCCGTCTACGGCTTTAGTAATGCGATTAGAGGTCTGAAACTGAACGTGCAGGTTACGAACATCAAGAACAGTGTCATTCATGGCGGCAGGCAAACAGTGAGCAGAAAAAAGTGGGCAGTGAGCAGCAAAGTAACGTGGGCAAAAAAGCGAGCAATGGAATGAAGCGGATTAGCAGGATCTTAGCAACTTAGCAGCATCATATCGAGATTAAGGACGAAGCGAAGCAGTTCCCCACCTCTGGCATCACCCAACAGGCAATGTCACACCCAAAAGGCAATGTCGCAACTGTCACATTCTTGAAATTAGGCAAAAAATCCAATCGATAAGATGAAAGTCACCTCGCTTCTACACCTCACTCGTATGAAAGAACTTCGAACCGCTCAATCTCATAGCCAAGCCTGGATTATCCAAACCTGGCTTTCGTTTGCGATCTCAACTTCTGCTACGGCGATCGGCATTCTTTATTTGCCTGTGGATGGCTGGGTGAAGGGCTATCTCGGCATGGGCATGGCGTTCACGCTCGGTTCCACGATCAGCCTCACTAAGACCGTGCGGGATGAGCATGAGTCGAAAAGACTGCTGGCAAAAGTCGATGAAGCAAGAGTCGAAAAACTGCTGGCTGAGCATCATCCACTGCGCTAAACAACCGAATTTTTGGGGAAAACCAGAACATTTTGAGCGAACAGGGTGGGTATCTCCCACCTTTTTTAATCCTTTTCAAAGGACAAAACTATAAAAGTCTTTTCGCTCTTGTAATACTTTTTTTGCGATCGATAAATCTGCTCAAACAGCAAACTAATCTGAACGAATTACAGCAAGACGCAATTTAGTAGGGGAGTTTCTGAAAGCAACTTTGCCATTTCCTAGTTGATTGCCGCTGATTAAATTGCAATGATCGAGTTAGCTAATTGTTATCCAACTTTTCGATCGCTTCTCCTTTGAAATCAACCAATTGCGCGCTTTCTAGCCTGCCTGGAGCGAATCTGGAAATTCTTATTGATCCCTTGTATAAGAACAGAAATCAATCAGTGTCTTGTCGAATAGAATTGAGTGCAATTGAACTAATTTTAAGAAGGAGTTATTACCCGTGGAAGCGATATTACTCTCAGTTCTGGCAATCTTTGGAATTGTTTTTTGGCAAGATACGGCTCCTAAGAAAAAAGATGAAAAACCAAAGACCCCAGAACAAAAACTTCTGGAGGCACTGGCTGAATACGAACAAAAGAAAGACGGCGGCAAAAAAACCACCAAAATTGTGGTTGAGATTAACGATCGCTAGCTGATGCGCGGGTAGGAGGATTGATCAGGTCTGTTCGAGGATTAGCCAGGAGGATTAGCCCAGCGGTCGATAAACCCGATAGTTCACCTCTGGAAAGATATTGTCGATCGCTTCAACCTTTTCTAACCAGCCCGAATCAATTTTGCCCTGGTTTAGGTCTTCCCACAGTTTGTTAAATCTTTGGAGGTGCGATCGGGTGCGGCGGACAGCGTAGGGAACCATTGTTCCGGTTCGCATAATAAATGCCCAATCCGAAGATTGCGCCAGCAGCAGTTCTCTTGCCGCCTGGTTTAGGGCACGCCATTCGAGTTCGTCGCTCGGTTCGCGGTGCGATAGATCGATCATGCGCTCGGCAGCTTTGTGCAGATGGGGATAGATCCAGGCGTTGGTTTCATTCAGCCAATACTCGTGGAAACCACGAAAACCCCAGCTCGACTGCGACGGACGACAAACCTGCTGCGACGGATGACGTTTCAGATAGTCCGCCAAGTGAATCATTTCGTAGGCTTTCTGGTCGTACCAGGTTTTGCGGAACAGGTAGTCGAGAAACCACGGACCTTCGTACCACCAGTGACCAAAAAGCTCTGCGTCATAGGGCGAGACGATAATCGGCGGACGCTGCATAATGCCGTAGAGGTGTTCGACCTGCTGTTCGCGGTTATACATAAAGTTGCCCGCGTGTTCGGCGGCTTTTTCCCGTGCCCAGTAGGGGTCGTAGAGGGATTTGTCGCTCAGTCCCAGTCCGCGTCCGGTGATTTTGTGATATTTAATCCCTGTGTTTTTGCGCTGCCCGTTGGGCATGATGTAGGGCTTGATGTACTCGTAGTCCGCATCCCAGCCTAGATCGCGGTAAAACTCGCGATATTCCGGCGCACCTGGATAACCCACCTCTGAAGACCAAACCTGCTGCGATGATTCGTGATCGCGCCCAAAGACTGCCACACCGGTTTCAGTGAAAATGGGCGCATAGGTTCCAAAGCGGGGACGGGGACGGGCGTAGAGAATGCCGTGACCATCAGTGAGAAAGTAGCGCAGTCCGGCATCGGCGATCATGCGCTCTAATCCGTCGTAATAAGCACACTCCGGTAGCCAGATGCCATTTGGCGATCGTCCAAAATGCTGTTCATAATGTTCACAGGCAACTTGAATCTGTGCCCAGACTGCCTGCGGGTACATTTTCATTAAGGGAAAGTAGCCATGGGTCGCCCCACAGGTAATAATCTCCAGATTGTTACTGTCTAGAAATTGCTTAAATCCGGCGACTAAATCATGGTTATAACGCTCCCATGTTTCGCGTACCTTGTTAAACTCAGTGGCATAGAATTCAGCCAGATATCGGAGATGTCCATTTTGGGCGTAAT
>NZ_JACJOR010000483.1:0-47512 GCF_014695615.1 Leptolyngbya sp. FACHB-711 | reverse complement strand
AGCTCTGGGTCGGCTGACGGCGATCGACGATCAGCTTCAGTCTGAGATTTCTCAGTGGGACAGCGATGCAAATTCGGCAAAGCCTGTGGCGATCGATCTCGATTCCTATCAAGTGACGCTGCTGCGATCGAGTTTGGTCGATCAGGCGGGCCATGCCGAGCAGTCTTTGCTGGATGACATTTTGCAGCAGTTGCCCGAAGACAGCCCGATGGAAGACGCAGACTAAGAGATATTTGAACAGTGGCAGAAGTGCTACACTGCCCCCCTAAATCCCCCAATTCTGGGGGACTTTGAGCCTTCTAAATCTCCTATCAACGGGGGAGTTTGAAGGCTGTAGGCAAGGAAGATTCTAGGTAAGCTGGAGTCCCAAAAAATTGGGTAGACGCTGCTCTAAATTTGTTAGATCATCGGCTTGGTTTGTTTGCTGCAAAGTATCCTTTGCCTGATCCATGCCTGTATCGAATGCAAAATCTGATGTAGATGCGCCGCTAGCAGCTCGAATGCGACCCCGATCGCTGGATGAGTTTATCGGGCAGGATCACATCTTGGGAGCGGGGCGGCTGTTGCGTCGGGCAATTCAGGCGGATCAGCTTTCGTCGATTATTTTTTACGGTCCACCGGGAACGGGAAAAACGACGCTGGCGCGGATTATTGCCAACACAACGCAGGCACACTTTATTTCGCTGAATGCGGTGCTGGCAGGCGTAAAGGAAATTCGGGCGGCGATCGACACTGCACAAATACAGCGCAAGCAGGGACAAAAAACGATTCTGTTTGTGGATGAGGTGCATCGCTTCAATAAGGCGCAGCAGGACGCGCTGTTGCCTTGGGTGGAAAACGGCACGGTAATTCTGATCGGGGCAACGACCGAGAATCCTTATTTTGAAGTGAACAAGGCCCTCGTCAGCCGATCGCGGATTTTTCAGCTCAAGCCGCTGTTGCTCCAAGACCTGTACCGGGTGGTAGAGCAAGCGTTGCAGGATCGCGATCGAGGCTATGGCGATCGAACTGTGAAAATTGACCCGGACGCGCTGGATCATCTGGTGAACGTCGCAAACGGAGACGCGCGGGCGTTGCTGAATGCGCTGGAATTGGCGGTTGAAACCACCCCAGCGGCAGCGGGCGAAATCTACATCACGTTAGCGGTTGCCGAAGAATCAATTCAGCAGCGAGCAGTACTGTACGACAAAGAAGGCGACGTTCACTTTGACACGATTAGCGCATTTATCAAGAGCGTGCGCGGGTCTGACCCGGATGCTGCCCTATATTGGCTGGCGCGAATGGTGTATGCGGGTGAAGATCCCCGGTTTATCTTTCGGCGGCTCTTGATTTTGGCAAGTGAAGATGTGGGATTGGCTGACCCCAATGCGGTAGCGATCGTCAATGCCTGTGCAATGGCGTTCGATCGGGTGGGACTGCCAGAAGGACGTTACCCTCTGGCGCAAGCAACGCTGTTTCTGGCAACTGCTCCTAAATCAAACAGTGTCATGGGCTTTTTTGATGCCCTGGCTGCGATTGAACAGCAGCGCGAAACCGAAGTACCAAACCATTTGCGCGATGCCAATCGCGATCGTCACTCCTTTGGACATGGCGCAAATTATCTCTATCCTCACGCTTATCGCGATCACTGGGTAGCTCAGCAATATTTGCCCAGTAGCCTTCAGGGACAAATGTTTTATCAGCCGTCCAATCAGGGCGAAGAAGCGAAAGTTCAGCAGCAGGTCGCCCGCCAGCGAGAGTCGCAGCTTGCGGCACTGGTTGAAGGAATTGGAGCCGCTTTACCCGAAGTGCTCACCTTCACCCCACCCAACCGCACCCTCGATCGTTGGCTCCAGCGCACGCTTAGCCAGACGGGAACGCAGCTCGGACAGATTCGCGATCGCATTTTCACGCTGGCCCAGCCTGATCGTCATCATGTCATTCTGGATGCCCTTGCTGCAAGCGGTTTGCTGGTTTGGGAAGCGGTGCGGCAAGTCCCCGAAGGCGGCGTGTATGCCTGGGTCAGAAAGGCAGCAGACGGGCAGGCAATTGCAGAACAGGCGGAAATGCTGCCAGAAATCAATCGCCCGATCGTCCGGGTGGATGCCCACGATTTAATGGTGGAACCGGAGATTCAGTTCGATCGCATCCTCGGCAGAAATGTCTTGCTGCACGAGCCTGATAAAGCCGCTCTGATTCAGAAACTGGCAAAATTGCTGCGATCGAATGGGCGAATTGTGCTGGCAGAAACCCTGTCTTATGAAACTCAGCGATTGTATGAATTAGTTGATGCCAGGCAGTTACCGCAGGGGAATCGCAGCCAGGTTAAGTCCGATTTGTGGCAGCGCTGGATCGAAGCCGAAGAAGCGATTTATCAAGATGGGACTGACCCAATGGTCAACTGGCGCGAAGCCGATTTGCTTGCCTGGTTTGCCGCCGCCGGACTCCAGCCAACGCTTCAGCGCGAAGTGAGCCAAACCGATTTGCACGTTACCGCTGATTTGCTCGATCGCTGGTTTCGTCCTGGTCAAACTCGCCCCAGCTACGTCGATCGCCTTGCCCGATCGCTGTCGTCTCAAGAACAATTCCTAATTCAGCAGCTCCTGACGCAAACGCTGAAAAATCAAACCGTTCAATGGCGAAGCGCGATCGTTTTTGTGCAGGCGTCATTCTGAATCGCCTCCCCGTGAATCACCTCCCCGTGAATTGCTTTCGGGCGAATCGTCTCCAGCGCTGCTTTTGCCCGTTCCACATCATAGGGAAAGGGTTTGCGGAGCGGACGATAATCGCGCTCGTGGGGTTTACCGTGGCGCAGCACCGCATTCACAAACATACAGGGCTGATCGCTAAAGTTAATCGAACCGTGGGGCACTCCGGGCGGAATCGTCACCACCTGCGGCACAGCTTCGCTCAGGGGGAAGTAATGGTACTGTCGACCGCTCAGAATCACCAACACGATTTCACCCCGCACCACCAAAAGCTGATCGGTGTGAAAATGATGCACAAACAAATCATCCACAGTTCTGCCTGGAATTTGCGCCAGCATCGTTTCGTGGCTGGATTGTAGTGTATAAAACTCGACCATGCCACTCTTCATCGCATCTAATCGGCGAACCTTAACCTGACGCACTAGGCTCATGATCGACCTCCGTATTTATACGATACCCTTAGCCTAAGGGGTGTGATATTGAAAATTTGTTACCAATATGACAAAATCGCCTTGTTAGTGTGTATAGCTCTTCAGGAGGAGATCGAGCAATTGAGGACAATGTAGTAAGATCGTTCTCCAACAAAAAGGTAGCTACTTCAAGTAACTGCAATAACAGATCGACCTGGCTCACCTGGCATGAATACTGCGATTTTTGGTTGGTCTGCCAGGATAGAAAACTTTCCCATTGTTGAGTGCGATGACTCGCCGACAGAAGGAACTGTTGCGTGCGCTCACCAATAAAGAACGGCAGGAATTGAAACGCATCAGTCGTGCGATCGAGCGAAAAACAACCTCTAAAGGACAAGATTAATGTAAATAGGTTTTGCAGGATTTTCACTATCCTGCTTCGAGCTTTTACAAGTTCTACATAAAATCTAAAAGTTCTACATGAAATCTAAATAAAGTAACTCGTAATTATTCTAACCGTAGAACAAAGTTCCCGATATTCTATAAATTTAATAGATAAATCTCTGTGGTTCTACTGAAAGTAATCCTGTCAAGTTCATAAAAACAAAAAATAATAGTTCTGTGTCTTTATTGAAGCTTATCAACAATCAAGTAGGCTAGATTTGCCCTAGCCAACAACAAACGTGATAGAGATTTGAGGAGAACGTTTCGATGAAGAATCAAAACAAGAAAGAAAACGGCAAACACAAAAACATCAAGGGAAAGAACGGCAAATCTAAAGATATGTTGATTCCAACCGATGCAGATGACATTTTGCTGGGTGGCAATAAGTCTGAAGTGATCAAGGGTGGGTTGGGGAATGACAAAATTAGCGGTCGCAATGGCAAAGATACGCTCTACGGTGAAGCGGGTAATGATGAGTTAACGGGTGGAAATGGTAATGACATTCTGGTTGGCATGACTGCAATTCCGGCTGCACCTTCTCCAGCAGGAACAACCCCAACTGTCCCTACGCCTGCGCCTGAAGTGGATATTTTGATTGGCGGCAATGGCAAAGACACCTTCGTTTTGGGTCAGGCAGGAATGGCATTTTATACGTCAGCAGCAGACGCAGACTATGCTGTGATCAAAGACTTCAAGCAAGCCGATCGCATTCAGCTATCAGGACTGCCTACGAGCTACACGGTTGGGGCAACAGCAACAGGGGCAGGCATTTATATGAGCAAGGTTGATCCAACCACAGGCGCACAAAGCAGCGAGTTGATTGCTGTCCTGGAAGGAGTCAACGCAACGTCTGTGAATTTGTCTGCTCGTAACTTTGTTTTTGTGTAATTTTTAGATGGTTTTGAGATGAAGGGGTAGTGCTTTTTGCCTGGAGCTGTGTTCCAGGCCCCTTCTTCTTTTTACCAGCCCTCCTGCATAAATTCGATCGCCTCATGCTGAATCAGAATCTTCTTCAATTAATGCTTTGAATCGATCGTCCGATCGAATATTGTCAAGATCGGAGTCTGTTTTAGCCTTTTCTCGATATCCGGGGTTGAGTTCGATCGCTCGTTGTAAAGACTCGATCGCTTCATCCACGTGATTCCACAAGGAATAACAATAGGCTTTGTTGTACCAGGCTTCGTCAGCGTCCGGTTTGTATTCGAGGGTTTTGTCCCAGGAGTCGATCGCTTCCTCGTAGCGTCCTAGATTAACCAGGACAAGACCTCGGTTGCTCCAGACTGCGTGATCGTCTGGTTTGATGTTGAGGGCTTTGTCCCAGGAGTCGATCGCTTCCTCGTAGCGTCTTAGATTAACCAAGGCAACGCCTCGGTTGTTCCAGGCTTCGTGATAGTCCCGTTTGCTTTTGAGGGCTTCGTCGTAGGACCCGATCGCTTCCTCGTAGCGTCTTAGATTAACCAGGACATTGCCTCGGTTGTTCCAGGCTTCATGATAGTCTGGTTTGCTTTTGAGGGCTTCGTCCCAGGAGTCGATCGCTTCCTCGTAGCGTCCTAGATTAACCAAGGCAATGCCTCGGTTGTACCAGGCTTCGTGATAGTCCGGTTTGCTTTTGAGGGCTTCGTCCCAGGAGTCGATCGCTTGCTGGTGCTGTCCTAGCTCAGCCAGGGCAATGCCTTTTTCAAACCAAACAAAAGCAAGCCCGAAATTGCTCCTTGCCAAAACTTCTGGATCTGTGATTGCAGGTATCAGGCGTTGCAAAATGGACAATAGCTTGCTGAACGCTTCCAGGGCTTGCGGATATCGTTTGAGTTCAGACATTGCAAAGCCAAAGCCAAAAAGCGAAGACAGCATCTCGATTGGATGTTGGTCTGCCAATTCCTGAAGCAGGCGAGACAGGGCTGGAACGTATTCCCCCACCTCTACGCGCTTATTTGCTGCCTCAATCTGTCCTTCGCTGGGGTTGAGAATGTCTTGTGCGGCAATCAGATAACACAACGTGCGGTTAATCTGCCAGCGATGCCACCAGGTAAATTGACGCGGTTGATTCCATCGGTTTGCAATGAGGACAGCCGTTGGCGCAACCGTAAACTCAGTAAGCACGACGTTGACCTGACGCAGCAGACCGATCGCAGCGTAGATGTGAGGAGCATAAGCAAGTTTCTCAGCTTCCCGATATCGCTTCTCCCAGCTTCCCTTCAGCGTCGGGGTAAAAACCTGGGTTAATGGTTCACCCGATCGCCGCGCATCCTTCAAATTCAACACCATCACCCGAAAAGTTCGATCGCTCTTTTCTGCTAACTTTTGGTAATCCTGCGGATCAGCTTCAACCGTTTGCGGATCGACTGTGTTTTGCAGCAGTTCTACCAGCGCGATCACATCCGGTTCTGGTAATGAATACTGAGCAAATCGATCGCGCCACAGTTTTGGATACTGATCTAGCCCCAACTTTTCGAGTTCGCTGGGTTCGCCTTCCCGCTCAGGAATTGTTTCATTCCGGGCAGTCGCAATCACGCGAATTTCTTCTGGACGGCAGCCTCGGTCATAAGCCTCCAGCAGTTCCAGCAGTCGTTCTGGCAAAGGCGACAAACCTAACTGAAGCGCATTGCCTGATTTGTCCTTGCGCCATGCTGCCTCCTGATCCAGAGGACGATTCAAATCATCAAACCAGAAGAGAATCTGTCGGTCTGTTCCAATTCGTTCGAGCGGCAATTGGCTTGGCTTCCTGATTGCCTGCCATTCCCAAGACTTTAATTTGAGAATTGTCCATCCGTCTTGATTGAAGCTGGCTGCTAGCTCTGCTGCCTCCCGTGATTTGCCGATTCCTGACTTGCCCAGAATTAAGACCGATCGCCGTTCCTTGAGCAACTGTTCCAACTCTTTTTGAACGTTTCGATCGGCATCTCGTTTCTGATAATGAATATTAAAGTCTGCAAGTGGATCGTCAGGATCATCATTATTACTGCCAATCAGTTGCCGCACAATACCTGGAGAGCGAGGAGCAATAATCTCAAACGGAAACGTATCTGGCAGTTCAACAGGCTGATGCGATTTCCTGCGGGCAAGTCGCTTTTTCAAAAAGCCAAAAACGGGTCTAAGCGGTCCAAAAAGGATTGCCAAAACTCCAAGTGCAGCCAGAATTCCAGACAAATTAGGCTCGATCGAGGCAAACCACTGCCAGACCACACCTAACAATTCTTGGAGATGTTTAAGCCAGCTTGCCGTCATCACCCCTGCTACCGCCGCATTGACCAAATTCTAACCGCTTCAGCAAAACTAGAAGCGACTGTTAATCGTCGAAGCTTGATTTCCCAGGCAGAAATCCCAATGTTTTAAGCCACAGAAGGAATGTTGTGCGTGCAAATCGCAATGTACCGCGTGCAAGAAGCAATGTATCGACTCACAAAGGCAATGTATCTTGTACAAGAAGCAATGTATTGAGTGCAAGAGGCAATGTATCGACCCACAAAAGCAATGTATTGAGTCATAAAGGCAATGTATTGAGTGCAAGAGGCGATCGTTTGGCTTGCAGAGTCAAAACACGAGCTTCTGTCCTGCTTGTAGTAATGTTAAAGACTCGTTGCTGTGACCCAAACCGCCCCCCTAACCCCCCAATTCTGGAGCGAACCGAGCCTTCTTCCAGTTTCAAAGTCCCCCAAAGTAGGGAGATTTAGGGGGCAATGCAGCACCTCAAGCCCTTTTCAAGAATCAACATCTTACTCAGAACCTTGAGAAGGACCAAACTCATCCGGCAATTGTTCGATCGGAATCTTCAACTCACGGCATAACGCTTTCACTTGAGGAATGTTGGGTCTTGCTGCTGATTCGCCAGATTCCCAGCGTTGATAGGTCCGAAGGGGAATTCTACAGCGTCTTGCTAGCTCTTCTTGAGTTAAGCCAGCCTTTTCCCTCAACTGCTTTAAGGGTGATTCACCTGCTTTCGATTTATCTTCAGCCATGCAAGACGACAGTTTGTTGCGACAGATTGACGTAAGAAAGAAGGCATGGCAATATGATTTTTAGTTCAGCAGCATTGCCAACCCAGATTTTTACAGTCCGACTTCGGTTAAACCTTCCGTTGACGGTCTGTTCATCCTAAGTTTCGCATCCGTGGTGAGATTTTCGCTCATCGCTGCCTTGCGCTGCTCAATTTTTCCTTTCAAACTCAGGAGAATTCTAATGACTGATTCCTACTCGACAAACCCAACCCAATACCGCGATCGCCTCCAGCCCTGGTGCATCATTCGCCATTTGCCCAAACTCCAGCGCGTTACCGTTGCCCGATTTCGTGCCCGTCAGGATGCAGAAGCCTATTTGAAAGTCTTACGATCGCTCTCGCCCAATTTTAGCTACAGCATTGTGTTTGATGTTGCTAGTGATTTTCCGCCGAGCAAAGCAGATTACTGCGATCGAATTTCGGCCTGAAGCAGTAGGCATTATGAAGGATTTGAAAGTTCCTGAATTGCTCCAGAAAACCACGCTGCCGCACTCGTATTTGTTCCTTTGACCATGCGATCGATCGCCTCATTCAACAGCGAAATTGGCAGTCCGGCTAGCACATTAGACTGCTCAATCAAATGATATTTTCCATCCTGCAATTGAAACGCAAATACTCGCTTTCCCTGCGTATCAACCACCCAATATTCAGGAATACCTAACGCCTCGTACAAATGCTTTTGCTCATCTAAATCACTCGCCAGCGTTGTATCTGAAATTTCGCCGACTAGATCGGGAACGCGACAACGAGTCAGGTCAATCTTGCGGGGTTCGCCCTCTTTCCATTGCGGCGAGTCTGCTCCCACATACAAAACCAAATCAGGGGCACAAGTCTGGGTTTCCGGCTGCTCGATCAGGCAGCGTCCAATGGAATCAAAAACCTGATCTGGATGCTGAATTGCCCATAGAAACAGCATCGTCGTAAACAAGTCGCTGTATTTTGCGTGATTAATGCCTTCACCACCCATACTCACCCTCATTCGATTCTGATCGAAGTCCAGCCTCATTCGTCCCTGGCTCGCATCATCACGAAGGGCATCACGCAACGCGATATAATCCTGCCAGGTTGCAGCATGCCAGAGGGGCGGGGTTGTTTTTTCGGCAGCAGAGCGGGGGAGAGAAATCGTCATTGCATGGACAGCGATGGGGTTCCGTTGTCTTGATTCTATCCAGAATATCGATCGCCTCCCCACGACTTAACCCTGCCTGATGCCCAATTAATTCAATATTTCTCTGCCGAGTGACAGATTTTTTTCTGAATAAAATTAGACAAGAGTTCAGCCCCTAGAACGATTCGATCGCCTTCAGATTCCAGGTAAAAGAGAGCAGAAGGATTGAAAGAAACCGATTCAAGAAACAAGAACGACTTAAACATTTTTTGGAGGCACTTAGTATGAATTTTCGGCATCGGATGGCGGCAGTATTACGCCCGATTCGCACCTTTCTCGTGGCAGTGACCTGTGCATTGGTGCTTTTCATGAATGCTGCACCTGCCCTGGCAATCAGCAGCCCGCCGACTGATCCGGCAAAGGGAGAACCCGGACTGCAAGATATTTTTGAAAAATCAGAAGATGCACTGAAGTCCGACGATACCCTCACTATGAAGGTGAAGGATGAAGCTAATAAGGGCATCAACGAAGTGCAGGGCGCAGCAGATAAAAACGATATGTATCGTCCTGAGAACTCCCAGCAAGCAACAGATGCTGAAACGCAGGTTGAGCGCGCACTGAGCAAAATCACCGAGAAGTTTCCGGGCAACAATCGCTAAGCTTCGCGAACCTTCAACCTTGATAACTGCGTTTTGCTAAAGTCGGGTGTAATATCAGAGCCAGGATGGGTCATCTCTCCTGGCTTTTTTTTGCTGCCTTTCCACAAACTTTGGCGATCGGCGTAGAATTACGCTATATATCTACGGTATAACGCTGGATGTAGCGGCAAAGTCTTTTTACTTAGAGGAGATACGCCATCTACAGTTAACCCGGCTTTTGCTTTCGCAGTTCAGAGTGCCTTCCTGTGACCCAATCTCCCCTTCGTCAAATCGGTCAACTCGCGCTTCTCGCCGTTCTGATTCCCATTGGCTCAGCCGGACTGCTGGGGCTACTGCAGTATTATTCCTGGGGCGGAGCCGTCACTCCCCTTTCTTCGGCGGCTTCTGCACCCGATACCAGTGCTCAAAGTATGGGTTCTCAGGGCATCGATCGCCTGGTGAACCGAATGAACGGCAGACCCACCCTCTCTCCCTTGCCCGAACCGAAGGAAGTTTGGGAGTGCGAAGTGGTGGTGGTTGGCGGCTCAATGGGGGGCGTTTCAGCGGCGGCACAGTCAATGCGATCGGGCGCAAAGACTTGTCTGATCGAGCTGTCTCCCTGGTTGGGCGGACAAATCAGCTCTCAGGGAGTCTCTGCGCTAGATGAATCCGTCACGATGAATGAAAGGGATAACCTGTCGTCCGACTGGCTCGACTTCAAGCGTCTGGTGAAAAAGCAGCAGGTGGAAGTACCGCCCTGGACCAACCTGGCTTCGCCCCAGTCAACCTCAGATTTAAATAGCTGCTGGGTTGCCACCCTCTGTTTTCTGCCCAGAGCGGGAATGCAGGCATCAGAACAGTGGCTCAAGCAGGCATCGGCTCAATCACCGGAAAGTCGTTGGGTGACATCAACTGCCTTTAAGGGCACAGAGTTTGACCCAACCGGACGCTTAATCACAGCCGTTTATGCAGTGCGGCGCATTCCTAAAAATCCGGCTTATGTACCGCTGGGTCGCCCTTCCAAGGAGTTGCCCGCCTGGTACTCGTGGTCGTCAGATGATCAGTTTAATAAAGTGCCGATGCGTCTTCAGCCCCCAAGCGGCAAACAAATGATCGTGATTGATGCCACCGACACGGGCGAACTGGTGGGCTGGGCAGGCATTCCCTATCGCCTGGGTTCTGAGGGGCGATCGACGACTAGCGAATATTTTGCCTCGCGGCAAGACAACCCAGACTGCACCCAGGCATTTACCTTTCCATTTGGCTTAGCGATTCTGGATGACGGTCGTGCCAGTCAAAAGCTGCTGTCTGAGGTGAAACCGGGCTATTCCAAAGCAGAACATCGGCAGTACTTCGACCTGGAAGGGTTTCCGATGTTTGGTAGTGCCAGCGTGTTTAACTATCGCCGGATTCTCAGCACTAGCCAAAACGACTCACGCAGCGATGATCCAGATCCCGGCGACATCTCGATGATCAACTGGAATCGCGGCAACGACTGGACTTATATGGACCCGCCGCTGATCTTAAACGAAAAGAAAATCACCGAATCAGGACAGCACGAAAACTGGATGGGAGGCGTTTCGATTAGTGCCCTACGCCATGCTGAAGAACACGCCCTGCTGTTTGCCGAGTGGCTGATCGAAAAGCATTCGACGCCCGAACTGCCGATGACTTACCTCTACGGGATTGAGATGCCAATGGGCACGGCATCGGGTCTGAGCATGATGCCCTATATCCGCGAAGGACGGCGAATCCTCGGACGCAACGGCTACGGACAGGTGGAGTTTATGATGCGCGAGGCAGACATTCGCACCGATATGCGCGGCGGCAGAGATTTTCGCCCCACGACGATCGCCCTCACCCACTATGCGATCGACATGCACGGCTGCCGCTACCGCAACTCGCGAGAAACCTGGGAAGCCAGCAGTGCCCCCCTGCAAGACGAAAGCATGATCAAGCCCATCTATATCCCGCTGGAAGCAATCGTGCCGCAGAAAGTGGATAATCTGCTGATTGGGGGCAAGTCGATCGCTGCAACCCATATTGTGAATGCTTCAACTCGGCTGCACTACGGCGAATGGGTGATTGGCGGAGCCGCAGGCGCAACGGCAGGATGGCTGGTGAATTACAATCAGCGACAAAATCAGTCTGGGCTGCTGCCGCCGGAGATGATTCGCAAGAACTATGTCGATGAGCTGCAAAAGAAACTGCGCGATCGAGGGTTTACGCTGGATTGGTAAGTTTTTGAGATGGGCGAACGCTTCCCAATGCAAGGAAGACACGACAAGTCCCAAAACATTGAGCAGTCGGGTGGGCTGAAGCAGGCAAGCCCAGTTTTGTAGACCGATCGCACTGGCAACAGGCTTTCTGGGGCGAAGCAATCAACACAATTATTTATTTTTTGAGCTTTCTCTGCCCTTAATTTTCTTCCATTGGATTAACAGAAGAGCATTAAGACGATGGTACATTTTAGGTAAGAAGTCAGGGGTATCTCCGGGTGTGTAGGTCTCCTACATTACAGCCGTCAGACATCCTGCCATAAATCCAAGTCTGAGGTGAATCTCCGTGTCTGCACTGTTTTTTGTCTTCAATGGGGGGCTGCTCACGATCGCCCTCATACTCCTGCTCCCGATTGGCGTGCTGCTGATTGAGTGTGTTTCGGCTCTGTTGCCCGTTAGAAAAGGAATTGGGCAATCGTCCTATCCGGCAGGTAAGCAGGCAAAAATCGCAGTCCTGGTTCCGGCACACAACGAGGCTGCGGGAATTCGCCCGGTACTGGAAATTTTAATCGCGCAGCTCAAATCCTCGGCTCTGTCGACCGATGGAACGCATCAAGGAGCACATCAATTAGTTGTCATTGCGGATAACTGCACCGACGACACGGCAGATATTGCCCGATCGATGGGTGCTACGGTACTGGAACGCCAGGATGCCGATCGCCGCGGCAAAGGCTTTGCCCTTGATTATGGCATGCGCTATCTTGCAAATAATCCGCCCGATGTGGTGGTGATGGTCGATGCAGACTGTGAAGTGACCGATGGGGCGATCGATCGAATCAGCCGCAAAGCTTTAGCTACCCATCGTCCGGTGCAGGCAGTCTATTTGCTGGAGCGACCTGCTCAGCCCCAGCCCAAGGATGCAGTGTCTGCTCTGGCTTTTTTGGTGAAAAATTTAGTGCGTCCGCGCGGCTTAGAGCGACTGGGTTTGCCGAGTCCCCTTACCGGAACGGGCATGGCGTTTCCCTGGGCAGTGATTCAATCGGCAAAGCTGGCAAGCAGCAATATTGTGGAAGATATGCAGTTGGGGGTCGATCTGGCGATCAAGGGACATCCGCCCGCTCTCTGCCCAGAGACGCTGGTGATGGGTCGTTTACCGCAACAAGAGCAAGCTGCGAAAAAGCAACGGACTCGCTGGGAACACGGACATCTGCAAACCTTACTGACCCAGGTTCCCCGCCTGCTGAAAGCATCGCTGCATCAAAAGCGGTTTGATCTGCTGATAATGGCACTCGATCTCGCCATTCCGCCCCTGTCGCTGCTGGTGATGCTCTGGCTGGGCGGGCTAACCCTGTCGATCGTCTTGTTGGGGCTGGGCGGCTCGGTGTTGCCTGCCATTCTATTCAGCGCGGGTGGAGCCATGCTGCTGCTGGCGATCGGGCTTGCCTGGGCAGGATTCGGCAAAGCGGATCTGCCGCTGACGACGCTGTTGACGGTTCCGCTTTATGTACTGTGGAAGATCCCGCTCTATTGTGCATTTTTGGTAAATCGTGAGAAAACATGGGTTAGAACCGAACGAGATGTCGTGTAAGATCCTGGCTGTGAAGTGACTCACAACCTCCAGGAAAGGCATGAACATTACTCAAACAGAAATTCCCGATGTCCTGCTGATTGAACCTCGCGTATTCGGGGACGATCGCGGATTTTTCTTTGAAAGCTTTAATGAGCAGGTGTTTCAGGATAAGACTGGACTCAGTCTACGGTTTGTGCAGGACAATCACTCGCGATCGGCAAAAAATGTGCTGCGAGGATTGCACTACCAGATTCAGCAGGCGCAGGGGAAACTGGTGCGAGTGGTAGCAGGGGCAATCTTTGATGTGGCAGTAGACATTCGCAAAGGTTCGCCGACGTTTGGGCAGTGGGTTGGCTACGAGCTAAGCGCGGCGAACAAACAGCAGCTCTGGATTCCCCCTGGCTTTGCCCACGGCTTTGTGGCACTGGAAGACGGAACCGAAGTGCTGTACAAGACGACTGACTATTACGCGCCCGCCCATGAACGATCGATTTTGTGGAACGATCCAGACCTGGGCATTCACTGGAACCTGTTAGGAGAGCCGATCGTTTCTGCAAAGGATCAGGCGGGCATTCCGCTCAAACAGGCAGATTTATTTGACTAGCACCCTGATTTGCCCTTTCTGCCTGCGGTTCTGGGCATCAGTAATCGAGGCTTCATCGATCGCTAAAGATTTCGTAATGTCGCCCAAAGATCAGAAAAATCTCGCTTCCCCATGAGGGATGATTGGGTGAGATAGCAGTTTCTACGGAAATTCAGGGCAGAATAGCCCTAGCGAGTGAAATTCCCTAACGAGTGAAGTCAAGGTTTCAGCGTAACCTCCTGATGCAACCAGAGAGCAATTGAGAAATTCATGACGCGCATTCTATTAATTGGCAAGGCAGGACAGGTCGGGCACGAACTGCAACAGACCCTCAGTTCCTTAGGCAAGGTCATCGGCGTGGCGCGAGACGAACTCGACCTGACCGAACTCGAGCAGATTCGTCAGACCATTCGCGAAGCTCAGCCCGATCTGATCGTGAATGCGGCTGCCTACACCGCCGTAGACAAAGCCGAAACCGAAGCAGATCTGGCACAGGCAATCAATGGCACTGCGCCCACCGTGATGGCGGAAGAAGCCCGATCGCTCAAAATTCCGCTGATTCACATTTCCACAGACTACGTGTTTGATGGTTCTCAGAGTACGCCTTACACCGAAACTGACCCTACCAACCCGATCGGCGTTTACGGTCAGTCGAAGCGGGCAGGCGAAGTCGGGATTCAGCAGGTTTGTGAAGATTCTTCTGCGCCCTACACAATTCTACGAACAGCCTGGGTCTATGGAACCTATGGCAAGGGCAATTTCGTCAAAACTATGCTGCGGTTGGGTAAAGAGCGCGAGGAAGTCCGGGTCGTTGCCGATCAGATTGGCACACCGACCTGGTCAGCGGACATTGCCCGTGCGATTACCGTTCTCTCTGGTCAGTTTCTCGCCAAAGCCAATGGTCGCGATCCGGTGTCGCTAAGCGGCATTTATCACTTTACGAATAGCGGAGCTGCAAGCTGGTATGACTTTGCAGTTGCCATCTTTGAGGAGGCGCAGGCGTTAAACCTGCCTCTGAAGGTCAAGCAGGTTATTCCGATTACCACGCCGGAATATCCAACCCCTGCCCAGCGTCCTGCTTACTCAGTTTTAGCCTGCCAGAAGGTTGGTAAACTGCTTCCTGCTCCGCCGTCCCAATGGCGACAGGCACTTCGTCAGATGCTCACTGAATACATCCACGCCCATGAAAGCAATTATTCTGTCCGGCGGTAAGGGAACTCGTCTGCGCCCGTTGACCTATACGGGAGCTAAACAGCTTGTGCCTGTTGCCAATAAACCGATCCTCTGGTACGGCATCGAGTCGATCGTCGCTGCAGGGATCACCGAGATTGGCATCATCATCAGCCCCGAAACGGGTGAAGAGGTGAAAGCAAAAACGGGCAACGGCGATCGATTTGGCGCAAAGATTGAATACATCTTGCAGGACAAGCCTGCAGGACTGGCACACGCCGTC
This sequence comes from Leptolyngbya sp. FACHB-711, assembly GCF_014695615.1. Taxonomy (NCBI): domain Bacteria; kingdom Bacillati; phylum Cyanobacteriota; class Cyanophyceae; order Leptolyngbyales; family Leptolyngbyaceae; genus Leptolyngbya; species Leptolyngbya sp. FACHB-711. The sequence continues at coordinate 32,406 of NZ_JACJOR010000483.1, read as the reverse complement.
AAGATTGCCCGGCCGTTTTTAGGCGATTCGCCGTTTGTGATGTATCTGGGTGACAACCTGGTACAGAGCAACCTGGATCTGTTTCTAGAACACTTCCATGCCAACAGTCTTGACGCGCTGACGCTGCTTTGTCCGGTTCCAAATCCGAGTGCCTTTGGGGTGGCAAAAGTCGATGAAAACGGACGACTGCTTCAGCTGGTTGAAAAGCCTAAAAATCCGCCCTCGAACCTGGCACTGGTAGGAATTTATATCTTTACCAACACAATTCACAAGGCGATCGATTCAATTCAGCCTTCAGCCAGGGGCGAACTCGAAATCACCGATGCAATCCAGACTTTGATCGACTGGCAAAACCCAGTGGAGGCACGGCAAATTCGCGGCTGGTGGCTAGACACCGGGAAAAAAGACGACCTGCTGGAAGCCAACCGGGTGATTCTCGATAGCTGCCTGGATTGCAACGTTGAAGGCGAAGTAGACGATCGCAGCCGTATTATCGGACGGGTTCACGTCGGCAAAGGCACAAAGATTATCAACAGCACAATTCGGGGTCCGGTGACGATTGGCGAAAACTGCCATCTGGAGAACTGTTTTATCGGTCCCTACAGCAGCATCGCCAGCGAAGCCAAACTGCTAGAAATCGATCTAGAACACAGCGTCATTTTGCAGGGCGCGAAGCTCGAAACCATTCATCACCGCATTGTGGACAGCGTTATCGGACAACGTGCCCATCTTCGCGAAGCCGACTGCCGCCCAAAGGCTCTGCGATTTATGATCGGCGACGATTGCCAGATCGAACTGAACTAAGCCTCGAACCATCCCCCTAGTCCCTAATTTTGCAAGGAACCGAGCCAATCATGCTGGCTTTCAACGTTCCTCCTCGCTCTTTTAGAGCAGCAAGTAACAAATAGGGGATTTAGGGGGCAATATAGAACCTCTGCAACTCCTCAACCACCCTAAAACCCGATTCAGCAACAAATATCTTCAAGACAGGAAATAGAAAGTATGTCTCTCGACCAGACCCGCCTGCCGCGCAAGCTGATCATTACCGGAGGCGCAGGCTTTATTGGCTCCAACTTTGTCCATTACTGGTGTCAGCACTATCCGGGCGATCGCGTCGTTGTGCTGGATGCGCTCACCTATGCCGGAAATCGGGCAAACCTGGCTGGGCTGGAAGGACACGCTAATCTGCGCTTTGTGAAAGGTGATATCTGCGATCGGGCGTTGATTGACGATTTACTGCGCGAAGAAGGCATCGATACGCTGGTTCACTTTGCGGCAGAGTCCCATGTGGATCGATCGATTTTGGGTCCGGGCGCGTTCGTGCAAACCAATGTGGTCGGCACGTTCACTTTGCTAGAGGCATTCCGGCAGCACTGGCAGGCGCAGGGCAAACCAGAGCATTATCGCTTCCACCACGTTTCGACCGATGAGGTGTACGGCAGCCTGGAAGCGGATGATCCCGCCTTTGCAGAAACGACACCCTACGCACCCAACAGTCCCTACTCGGCATCCAAGGCAGGCAGCGATCATCTGGTGCGCGCCTACTACCACACCTATGGTCTGCCGACGCTGATGACCAACTGTTCCAACAACTACGGTCCCTATCACTTCCCGGAAAAGCTGATCCCGCTGATGTGCATTAATATTTTGCTGGGTAAGCCGCTGCCCGTGTATGGCGATGGACAAAACATTCGGGACTGGCTGTATGTGGAAGACCATTGCAGCGCGATCGATACGGTGATCCAGTCCAGCAAACCGGGCGAAACCTACAACGTTGGCGGCAACAATGAAGTGAAGAACCTCGATCTGGTGCAAATGCTCTGCGACCTGATGAACGAACTCGCACCTGAGCTGCCCGTGCGTCCGGCGCAAGACCTGATTACCTTTGTCAAAGACCGACCGGGACACGATCGCCGCTATGCCATTGATGCCACCAAAATCAAAACCGAGCTGGGCTGGACGCCTTCGGTAACGGTCGAAGAAGGCCTACGACGCACTGTGCAGTGGTATCTTGACCATTCGGAGTGGTGGCAGCCGCTCTTATCAGACGAGTATCAGGCGTACTATCGCAAAGTGTATGCATAGGGGCAGGGTAGGCATCGGGGTCGCCAAGCAATAGCCAGTTCACAAATTCAGGAGGAATCATCCATGACTCGCAATATCAGTGGCGATCGATGGAGTACCCTATTCCGAAAATGGTTGGCTCGCCCTAGCTACCGGGTTGGGCGGTTGGCAGGACTGTTTGCGATCGCCCTCTCTCTGGTTTTGGGCTGTACCTCGCTGTCGAATTTTACGGCATCTCAGGATGCGGTTCACCCGGCGAGGGCGGCTTCGGCAGATAATACGGTGGGTCAGCTTGCCCTGGGGACCAACCTGGCGGGAATTGCGGACTGGTCAAGCCAGATTCCTTTTCTCGATGCGTTTAAGTTTTCCAGAAGATGGATTACCCAGTGCGATGATCAGCCGGATTGCAATTCGACCTGGGATACTGAGGAATTTGACAAGCTGGCTCTCGACGAGCATGGCTGGGTTAAATCACTGCCCACCCCCGCAGATCCACCAAAGTACACACAGGTTGCTACGTTGCTGTTTCGCGATCTGAAACAATATCCGGGTGGGCAGTATGTGGTGCTGTACGACGGCGAAGGCACGATCGACTATCAGTTTGACGGCAAAAAGGATGAGGCAGCTTCTCGACCCGGACGTGATGTAATCAATGTTACGCCTTCCATGTCGGGTTTGCTTTTGGTTATTAAGGCAACCGATCCGAATCGCACAGGCAATTACCTTCGCAATATTCACGTCGTACCGATCGCCTACGAACAAACCTTTCAGCAGCAGATTTTTAATCCAGACTTTCTAGAGCGCACCCGCAAATTTAGTGCTCTCCGGTTTATGGACTGGATGGGAACCAATAATTCTGGTCAGAAAGAATGGTCGAACCGTCCCCAGGTGGACGATGCCTCGTACGCAGTTAAGGGGGTACCGATCGAAATCATGGTCGAGCTGGCAAATCGACTCAAGGCAAACCCCTGGTTTAATATGCCGCATCAGGCAACCGACGAGTACATGACCAACTTTGCTCGCACAGTTAAGGAGCGGCTTGATCCCAACCTCCGCGTGTATGTGGAATTTTCTAACGAAGTGTGGAACTGGCAGTTTCAGCAGGCACACTACGCCCTAGAGCAGGGAAAAGCGCGCTGGGGACAAGATAAGGGCGATGCGTTTGCTCAGTGGTATGGAATGCGGGCAGCGCAAATGTCTGACCTCTGGAAGCGAGAGTTTGGCGACCAGAACGACCGCCTGATTTCGGTGATTGCAACACAAACTGCATGGAAGGGCTTAGAAGAAAGCATCCTGAAGTGTTCCTACTGGGTAGCCGAGGGCAACCGTCCCTGCTATCAGCACGGCTTCACCACCTACGCGATTACGGGCTACTTTAGCGGCAATTTGGGCAGTCCAGAAAGCCAGAGCACGGTGCAGTCCTGGATGCGAGAGCAGGATGGTGGCATGGCGAAAGCCTTTGAGCAGCTTGGCATGAACGGCACTCAGGGCGACAGCGTGGCAGACACGGCAAACGGGTTTCGCTATCAGGCAGAGGTTGCCAAACGCCACGGGCTGATGCTCGTTGCCTACGAAGGCGGTCAGCACATCACCGGACGAGGTGGAGTTGAAAACAACGAAGCGATGGTCAATTTCTTCACCGCGCTCAACCGTGATCCCAGGATGGGCGAATGCTATACCGACTTGCTAAATCAGTGGAAGGGAGCAGGCGGAACCCTGTTTATGCACTTTTCCGACATTGTGCAGCCGAGCAAATGGGGCGCGTGGGGCGCGCTGGAATCGGTCACGGAGACTCGATCGCCTAAGTATGACGCGCTGATGAACTTTATCGATCGCAATCAGCTGCGGTAAAAAGTTTTGCTGCCCCTGTCCTGGACAAGGAGTTTGAACCTGCGCGAAGGGCTTGTACAAGTGTCTGTAGCTGAGCATACCAGGATTTTCTTTTTTGCCTACTATTATAAAATCAGGCTATTTTGAAGGTCTGCCTCAAGAATCTTGAATTTTTGGCTTGTCAGAATAGAGTAAGTATGCTCAAAATTAGGATTTTCCATTGCCCTTACTAAGGTTTCATTCTTCAGCTTGGCCATGCTGCGTCTTGGCAATGCTGCGTCAGTGCTTGTTCCAGCTAGTTACTCTAGATAGCCACTCTAGGTAGTTATTCCAGGTAATTATTCTAGGAAGAAGGCTCAAGCCAAGCGTTAATTTGCGATCGTGGCTATTTCCTTGCGATCCGTTGGACTGCATCCGTCTGATTCAGCAGATAAGCTTCAACCGATAAAGCTTTTTAGTCTTCTCAGAGTTCAGTTCTTGATGAACCTTCTCGTTGTCCCAGGGTTGAATCCCCTATGAACCTGTTTGTTCTCTCAGAACTCAATCCTGCTTGTAAGCATGTAGGCTGGTCAGTAGCTCACAGCCTGGAATCTACTCTGAGGAGTGTCTGCGATCCGACGTTTATCTATCCTTTTTTTAATACCTGCGTTCGTTTGTTCGACCACTCCAAAGTGCCAGACAACGGCGGTCATCTTCTGTGGCGATGGCGGCATCGCTTATTCAAGTCTTGGTACAAGGTGGGAGAGTTGCCCCCTCTGCCGCCCGGGAGAAATGTCTTGATAGTGGTGGGTATGAATCCCCGCTTCATGCTGTCCGTTCATGCGCTGGATTCTGTACTCAAACAATTTGACCTGTGCCTGGGCTATATTCTGGATGGCTTCAATCCTCAGCATTTTGATTTCACCCTAGCAGACAAATTTGATCACTTATTTGTGATTGGAAGTGAGCTGGCAGAGGATGTAGAGCGACTTCGGGGCGTTTCCGCCAGTTTTCTGCCGCTGGCAACCAACGTCTTGGAGCCGGAGCTAAATTTGCAGCATCGATCGATCGATCTCCTCAGCTACGGGCGACGCAATCCCGAAGCTCATCAGCGGCTATATGCCCACTTTAACCAGCCAGGCAGCGATCGGTTCTATTACCATTCCACCTTCTCCGAACCGGATGTGTACAACCTGGAGGAACACGCCACGCTGCTTAAAAATCTGCTGAATCGGGCAAAAGTGAGCTTGTGCTTTGAGGCAAGCGACAAGTCGCGGTTTATGGGCTATTCGCCGATTTTGTATCGCTGGTTTGAGGCATGGGCGGCAGGCTGTACGGTTGTCGGTAAAAAGCCCACGGGTCGCGGAGTTGCAGAGTTAATGCAGTGGGAAAATAGCGCGATCGAGCTACCCGACGCCCCCACAGAATGGATTCCTTTTATTGAAGACGTGCTGGCAGACGAAGCCACACTTCAGCGAAACGCAGAACGCAACTACCGCGAAGCTTTGCTTCAGCACGACTGGCGGTATCGGATTCGGGAAATGTTGAACAGGGTGGGGCTGGAAACGCCGGAGAAGTTGGAAGACCAGATCAAGCAGTTGCGCTGCACAGCGTATGGAATGCTTGCTAGTGTTCAGATGTCTGCCTGATGAACAAAACAATTCTCGTCACAGGAGGCAGTCGCGGGATTGGTGCAGCCACCGCAATTTTGGCAGCCCAAAAAGGGTATGCCGTTTGCATCAGCTATCGACGAAACCAGGTAGCCGCCGATCGCGTCATCGAGCAAATCCAATCTTTAGGCGGAAGGGCAATCGCAGTTCAAGCAGACGTTTGCTCCGAACTCGATGTGATCCGGCTGTTTGAAGCAATCGATCAAACCTCTGGAACGCTGAATGCGCTGGTGAATAATGCCGGAATTTCTGCCCCCGCCCGACGAGTTGAAGCGATCGATGTAGATCGACTTCAGCAGATCTTTGCCACGAACGTGATTGGGAGCTTTCTCTGTGCCCGTGAAGCCATCCGGCGGATGTCGATCGAGCGCGGCGGACCCGGCGGAGCGATTGTAAATGTTTCTTCTGGCGCGGCAAGGCTCGGATCACCGAATGAATATGTGGATTACGCGGCTTCAAAAGGGGCGATCGATACCATGACGATCGGCTTAGCCAAAGAAGTGGCAGATGCCGGAATTCGCGTGAATGCAGTACGACCCGGATTTACCCATACCGAAATTCATGCCGCCATGGGTGAACCGAATCGATTGGAGCGTGTGAGGTCTACCATTCCAATGCAGCGGGGTGGAACGGCGATCGAAGTCGCGAATGCAATTTTGTGGCTATTGTCTGAAGAAGCGTCTTACTGTACAGGGGCGATCGTTGATGTCACCGGAGGGCGATAGTTTACAAATCTCCATAATTTGACAGACCTTTTACCCGAAAGGCGATCGTTAGCATAATCAGTGCCTCAAGAATTACAGGCAATCATGAACTGAGTCCCTAACTGATGGCTGAGGAATCAATATGGCAATGAACGGATTAAGTGTGTTTGATAAGACTGTTCAAATTACCGAGCAGTGGGTCAGCGACGTTGCAAAAGAACTGAATATCGAAGACAAGCACAAAGCATTTCAGGGTTTGCGGGCAACGCTACACGCGGTTCGTAACCGGATGCCAATGGGCGAAGCGGCTCACCTGGGCGCAGAACTGCCCACCCTGCTTGCAGGCTTTTATTACGAAGGCTGGAAGCCCGAATCGACCCCAACCAAAGAGCGCACCAAAACCGCTTTTCTAGAGACGCTGAAGGCCCACTTGCATCAGTATATTCAAAACGCCGAGCCGGGCTTTGAGATCGAGCAGCTTGCCCGCGCTGTCTTCCGCGTAATGAGCGATCGAATTCCAGCGGGAGAAATGCAGGATATCACCCACATGATGCCTACGGAAGTAAAAGAGCTGTTTCCAGAGGCAGTGCGAGCTTAATAGCTGACCTGAGTGACATCGACTTGCTTAGTGCCATCCACCTGGCTGGCAACCTGATGGAGCTGATCGATCACGGCACGGTCTAGCACAGTTCCAACCAGGATAATCGTACTGCCGTCTTGAACGATCGTCACTGTGTCAATGTCAGCGAGTTCAGCAACGCGATCGAAGGCAATCGCAACCCGTTTCGCAAGTCCCTGCTGATCGTATTCGCCTTCAATTCCCATACATTCTGGCGGTGGGGGCGGCTGATGCTCTCCCGCCTTTTCCCGCAGTCCCCAGTCGTAATTTCCCGTAAGTCCCGGACTCATTGCTCCTGCCGCTGTACTGGCTCTTACTTTTCGATCGCCAACAGGCAAATCGCAAATTCCAAACAATCGTTCAGACCAACTCATTGTTCTGCTCCTGAATTCAATTTTCAACGGTTTTAACCAACACCCTTTTAAGCTGCTCAGGTTGATTTTTTTAGCTAATTTTCAGGTTTCGCAGTCGTTTGTTTCGCGGTATTCTGAACGGCTAATCACTTTGACAATTTTTTTCTGGTTCCTGAGCATTCACTCAAGGGTTGCTTCTAAAAAAGAAAACGAGTTTATCGATCGCAACAGAAGTAAAGCTGTAGGTCTTCAAGAGAGTAAGTATCATATTCCTAGTTCACAAAAGAGTCTTCTTTCCTGAGAGGGGTTCTTCTAAAACTGAATTCAACTTCTAATTCAATAGCCAACTCCACTCGATTTTTCCCAGCAAAATTAATCGCTGTCGTCGATCGATTCAACCTGGAATACAACCCAGAAAAGGGGATAAAACGTTGCTGTACCTGCAAGGCTGGCAGCAGGGATATCCACCACTGTAGGGATGTGGAACGATGACTGGCTGTTTAAGATGCGCTCATCGTTAATATACGCCTGGGTAAAAACGTGAAGCTGGGTCAATGGATTGGCTTAATTGCCTTACTCATTTCGCTGTATATTCTTTGGGAAATCAGGCAGGTTGTTCTGCTTATTTTTACTGCCGTAATTTTCTCAACTGCTCTCAACGGGATGGTGATTCGATGGCGGCGATCGGGCGTGGGCAGAGGCTTTGGAGCGATCATGTCTGTGGTGGTGCTGTTAGGCATTCTGCTATTTTTTGCCGTGATTATTGTGCCGCCCTTTATCAGCCAGTTTAAGCAGCTTGCCGAGCTTGTGCCGATCGGGTTTGGGCAGCTTTCCAACTGGTTAGATAGCCTGAAAGAACGGTTTCCAGGGCAGCCACTTTTGCCGGATATTGACGTGCTGACGCGGCAGGCTCAGCCGTTTGCAAGATGGGCGTTTAACAATTTCTTCTCGCTCTTTTCCAATGTGCTGTCGATCGTTCTCAGCATTTTGCTGGTGTTTGTGCTGACAATTATGCTGCTGATCAATCCCAAACCATATCGACAGGGATTCATCTCGCTGTTTCCTGCTTTTTATCGGCGCAGAATCGATGAAATTCTGACCCGATGCCAGGTGTCGCTAGGAGGATGGGCACGCGGTATTTTGATCAACATGGTTGTAGTCGCCGTTGTTTCTGCGATCGGTTTATCAATTCTGGGAGTGCCACTGGTATTTGCCAATGCCTCGATTGCCGGACTGCTTGAAGCGGTTCCCAATGTCGGACCCACGCTCAGCCTGATTCCCCCGGTTGCGGTTGCCCTGCTCGATGCCCCGTGGAAAGCAGTTGCCGTCATTGTGCTGTACCTGCTCATTCAGCAGCTTGAACAGTATTTGCTCGTGCCTTATGTGATGCAGCAGCAGGTATCAGTTTTACCTGCGGTAACGCTGATCGCTCAGGTCATATTTGCGATCTTCTTCGGGTTTTTGGGGCTATTCCTGGCAATTCCGCTCGTGATTGTGGCGCAAATCTGGATTCAAGAAATTCTGGTCAAAGACATTCTCAACCCCTGGGAAGAACATCCGCGCCAAGCCGATCGGGTTCCAGTTGTAACAAGCGATCGAAGATAGTCATTAAAGCAGATTTGAGAAGTAAGGGTTGCTACCCGAATCGTCTCTTAAACCCCCTCACTTTTAAGTTTGGGGAATTTTTTTTAAATTTAAATTGGAGGAACTTTGAACCGGAGAATTGACTCAGAAATCCCCCAGAATTGCCCCATCTACCCTAGTTATTTAGGAGGCGGCGCAACGAAGGTAAACCCAATGGATTCATCCTTGAATTTAGCCAAGCCCAAAGCTTTACCAGAAGCTTTCTAGATTTCTTCGAGCTGCGATCGCAACTGTTTTAGATCTGCCTCAACTTCAGGATCAACAGACTTTGACTGGAGCTGGGGAGCAGTAGAGCCGCCGCGCAGCAGCTGAGATTTCATGGCTGCCAGTTCACTGTCTACATCGCCACCGTTTTCGAGTGCCTGGAAACGCCGATCAATGTCATCACCTTCGTTTAGTTCTGCAACGGCTTCTGCCTGTGCCTCAATCTGCTGCACTCGTTCTTCCATACGTTCAAATGCTGCCATTGCTCCATTCGGATTCATGCGCCCCAGCATATCGTTAAGCTGCTGCGAAGCTTGTGCCGATCTCGCGCGGGCAATGTACATATCTTTTTTGGTGCGGGCTTCTGACAGTTTGCCTTCAAGTGCCACCATGTTTTGCTTGAGCTTGGTGACGATCGCGCTTTGCTGGTCGAGTTGTCCGGTCAGGGCATTGGCAGTATCTTGAAACGATTTGCGCCGAGTTAGGGCCTCTCTTGCCAGCCCTTCTTCACCCTTTTGCAGGGCAAGCTGTGCCCGCTGATACCATTCATCTGCGTTTGCCTGGGCCTGGGCTGCCTGACGCTCGGTGCGCTTCTGGGTCGCGATCGCCTGCGCCACCGCCTGCCGAAGCTGAATCACGTCATTTTGCATATCGATGACCGTCTGTTCCAGAATCTTTTCTGGATCTTCGGCTTGATTCACCAGGCTATTAAAATTGGCGCGAATCAATCTCCAAATGCGATCGAGCAGTCCCATATCCGCACACTCCGCACGACAATTGCTAAAATACATTAAATATTTGATTAAGCATTTTGATCCTATCGTATTCCTGCCTGTTGCCCTCTGCCCAGACTCATAGAAAAAATCATAGAAAACCGTAGGAAAACGGATAATAAAAATCCCCAGCCAAGAACCCGAAGCTGGGGAGTGAGTGCATCTACGTTTGTACTCGCTGTGAGTCGCTTAGTTGTTAAGGTAACAATGCACTGGAACGCAAACATCTGCCCATTTATAGATATTCCAGTGAACTTATTAGGCAGCATCAAGCAACTGCATCTCGCGAGCGGCGATCGTTTCGCGCTTCTCTAGCTTCAGGACACCAAACTGGTTGCGAAGCAGGTTGAGGTCGATCTCCATTTCGGCTCGTTCGTCTTGTGCCATTTGCAGATTGGCATAGGCAGTGCGATAGCTGGCAGATCCCATCAGTTCGACTCGTCGTGCCTTGCGCTGAGCATCGTTTTTGAGGGACGTATCAAAGGCGATCGTCGTGTCGATCTCGGCGGTGAGGCGGTTCAGAATCTCTTGCTGTCGGCGAACGTGCTGCTCAGCGCGAAGAAGCTGGTGCTGTTTTTCCGCAATCGCGGCAGGATAGTCTATGAGTTTCATAGAGTCAAATTTAGGGTAAGGAATGCTTGAATGGCTTGGATCAAGAAGACGCATAGGATAGGAAAGCTTTAGGCGGCAATCGTCGGAGCTACTGTTGGAGCTACGGTCGGGGAAATAGAATGGGGGGAAGCAGAAATCGCCTCTGCGGCAGGGACAGGCTGAAGGTGCTGCATCTGCCGCTCAAAGGCGCGACGGTTAAAGGCAAACGCCCGATCGCCCTCAAGGGTGTGAAACAAGGCGTCTTCGACCAGACACTCGATCGATGACTCCAGCCAGCAGACTAAGACCTGCTGCAAATCTTCGAGTCGATAGAGATTCCCTTCTTCATGAGCAAGGTGTGTCTGAAGCTGGATTGCGGCTTGCTGAAGCGCGGACTGAACTGTACTACTGTCAATACGACTGGCGATATCGATCGAACCATCGAACCAGCCCACGATCGTGCTACGATCAGTGCTACTATCTATAGTAGGGCTGTTAAGAGACTGGCACCAGATTTGGAGTAATGCGGCTTGATTCACGGCAGCACCTAGTACATCTGTCTTATTTCCCCATTGTAGCGTGATGCGCGAGCGGGGTGGTAGGTTTTTGGTGGGGAAATAGCCGATCGATCGAGTTTTGGATAGTGGCTGAAAGCAAGACGTAGCAGGCATTCTCAGTTCGTAGAATTTTCAATAGCAGAAAACCCTACCTGAGAGTTAGATAGGGTTTGCTTATCGCTTTTAATTTTCTCGATCAGAGCCAAATCTCTTACTGGATGGTTTGCAAGGAAATTATTTCGCTTCTGGATTGAGGTCGATCATTTGGCGTGTGGTGATTGTGCCAATCGGACTCCATGCCAGGTAAGGCAGAAGCAGCAGCGTTGCCCAGGGTGAGATAAACCAGACAAAGAAGGCAAGCACGAGCCCGAGCGCAACTCCGATCGCCCCCAGCGTTGTGCCAACGGCAAGGCTATGGGATCTCAGCGTCGCGGGAATGTAGGCAACGGTGACAATTTCAAGCAGCAGGTAAACTGCCATCAGCAGCCAAGTGGTAAAGGCTCCGGGGGCAGCATTCCAGACGATCGTCGCTGAAGCGGCTCCTGTGACAAACACAATTGTCCAAATCAGGGGAATTGCAGGTTCAAACACCAGCCAGCGTGGGCGATCAAGCTTCATTTCCCACTTGATATCGCGGGGGCGAATTAGAAAAGCTCCAAAGGACACTAAAAATGTCACGCCGCCAATAATCATCCAGGGTTGCATTATGCGTTCTCCACCATACGTTTCACGTCGTCCAGATTCAGGTTAAATCGCGAGGCGATCGCATTCAGAATCTGCGCTTCTTCGGGAGACTGGCTGCCGTTCACCATTGCAATCCGGTAACACTGTGCCAGCAGCGGCGTTGCAAAGTCCCGATTGAGCTGATTCAGCAGTTCTTCCAGCGGTTGGGGAGAATGAATCTGAGCAGCGATCGCTTCCAGAGATGCGGGGCTCAGCTGAAGGGCTGCCAGGTTGGGCAGAATGGCTTCCCAGTCCTGATTAGGGTAGCTTGCAGCGATCATATGAACCAGAAGTTGATCCATAATGGTCTGCTGATTGATCGCGATATTGGTCAGGTAGCGATCGCTCTGATCTTTCAGTGCATCGATCGTTTCGGTAGGCAATTTGTCGCTGTCGAGTTTCGCTTCATAAAATCGGCAAGCAGCATAGCCCAGCGCATACATCATCGTGGCATTGCTACTTGCCCCAATCAATGCGCCCGCCATCGGCACGTTTCGCAGCAAGCCGAGTCCTGCCCGCACTGCCTGACTGCCGCCCAACGCTAAACCAAAAATTGCCAGCACTTCTCCTTTTCGAGCCGGATCATTCAGATCCAGACCGTAAGCCGCCGCAATCTGATAAACCATTTCGGTTTGGAGAGCAGTCGTCGCCGCCAGATCAACTGCTAGTAGCGCAGCCGCTTCGCCCGGAACCACACTGCTGGCAAATCCCATCCCGCCTGCATAGACTGCTTTTTCGACCATGAGGTGATGTGCAATCTGGCTGGGTGATTCTCCTGGATACTGCTGCTGAAGTTTTCTTACCGTTGCGGTCGCCTTCTGAGTATCGACGCGATCGATCAAATTTAGCAGCCAGTCAATTTTCAGGAAGTTAAACCACTGGCGCAGCTGGGGCAATCTTGCCACCGCATCCACTGCCTGTCCAGTTCCCTGTAAGGCTTGATCAAGCATTTTGTGCGACTGTCGCAGCGTCGTTTCGCTGACCTGATTTGCCCAATCAAAGGTCGATTTGCCCATCTCGGTCGCATTAGTGCTGAAGCTGGCGATCGTCTTTGCCAGTTCTGTAGTCATTTCCGAAGCGGTGTCGATCGTGGATTGCCCCATGCGATAAACCGTATCTTCGATGATGCCGGTCATTCCGGCTCCCAATCGCTCAACCAGCATCATCGCAAAGTGAACCTGCTCTGCAATTTGCCCGGAAAGCTGCTCTGAATTCGGCAGTTGAATTTCCGGCGGACGCACAGGCAGCGAGGGAAAGCTCGAATGGTTGTCGGAAACGGTTCCCTGGTTTGCAGAGTTGTTTGCAGAATTGGAAGGAGTCGGTTGCGAGTTACTGTCCATAAGCGAAAGGAAGGAATGAAAGTTTATAGAAAGCAGATTTGCAGGGAGCGATGTTTATAGAAAGCAAATTTGCAGGGAGCGATCGTTAGTGATTGTCCGAACTGGGAATATCGCTTGCCTCAGGATCAGAACGGCTGACAGTGTTTTCGGCGACGGTACTCGGTGCAACGCTGCCCGCGCCATTGTCCGCTTCTCCGGCAGCTGCGGCTTTGGCTTCTTCTAAGGAAACGGTAGGATCAGCCGCGATTTGGGCTGCTTTTGCGCCCGCTGACTCTGCCGGATCGAAGTTTTCGATAATTTCTTTGCCCTGATCGGTTGGGTTCTCTGCCATGAGAATGACTCCGTTTTTTCTGTTTTCTTTAGAGGGTCTACAAATAAGCGGTCGATTGCAGGTCGATTCCCGCTAATGACCCGATTAAGAACTAGCTTAAAGGTGGGATTCGAGAAGGTGCATCAGGCGATCGGCAGGCATTAGGTTCTCGGTGCGCTCATCCTCTAGACGGGCAATCAGTTCACCATGCTGAAACAAAAGCAGTGTGGGCAAGGCATGAATCTCGTATTGAGAAGCCAGCGAAGGATAGCTTTCACTGTCAATTTTGACGATTTGCAGTCGATCGATCGTGCGCTGTGCCACTTCTTGCAGAACTGCGTCCATCAAGTGAGACGGTCCACAGAGCGGGCTAAAAAACACGATGAGCAGCGGCAGGTCCGAGCTTGCCAGTAGATCTTTCAAGCTAAAAGATTGAGCAGTTATCATATCGGGTTATGGAGGTTGAGATGAAGAGAATCAAGCAAAAGAGATAGATTAATTCATCGTCAGAAGCAGTTCAACGCATTAATAGTTAAGCGCATTAATACTAAAACTGTGCAATCAATCCGTGTCATTAAGAAATCGCACAATTGATCGGTTTCAATTTTCCACTTTACGCTTTTGGTTCAAGCTGAACCTTTGATACCACAGCACTATAACCCTTACATTATTAATTTAAAGCAAAGTCTCAGAATCGTCGTCAATCTAATGGTTGAACTTGTTGCTTCGTGTATTGCTATGAGTGTTCTGAAGCACTCGAAAAGAGTAACTTATATAACAGAAATGCAACTATCGCACTGTAGCTAAACCATCCCACGCCATAAACAATCGCCGTAGTTAAAATTGTTCCAAGCTGTCCTGTAAAAGCAGGGCAAAAGGTCGCACAAAACAGGGCACTACTTCCTCCTTGAATTGCCCCCGCGATCCCACTTGCTACAATCCAGCGGCATCTTGCTTTCTCGCCAGTTCGTCTCCACAGCGACGGCAGTAGCAGACTTTGAGCCGTTCCCATTCCCAGGAGCGCGATCGGCTGTTTGACCACATTCAGCCAGAAAACTTCTCCGCCGCCAAGCTGAGTCAGGTGCGCCACGATCAGATCAAGCCAGCCGCCGAGCCAGATCATGAGCTGCACCCCTATCAGCCAGCCGATCGCGCTAACCCAAATCCAGCGAAATGCCTTGCGAAGAACGTGCCGAAGCACAAACCACTGAGCCACACCCACCAATAGACCTGAGAAAATCAGCGTTGCCATGAACTGGAATTGGCTCGCTTCGAGTGCGCCGATCGTTAGACCTGCCAGGGTGTGGAGGAGGAGCCATTGGAGAAGGGTGGGGGGCATGGGTGGGGAGGGTGATTGCTAGAGATGATTACTAGAGGTGATTGCTAGATTTCTCTGGTAGAGCATGAGTACTTGTGGAGCATGAGTAAAAGAGGAGGAGATTTGTTCCATAGGGTTAGTTTTGGAGAGGAAGGCAGTTAGTAGAATGGCAGTTTTGGGATCTGTTCTGAGAGGGGAATTCGAAGCGGAGCGGATCTGTCTCTAGAGGAAGATGTATTGTTTTTTTGAAATTGCTAAGGTTCCTTCAATATTTTTTCGTGATTCAGATTTAGTTTTTGATTTCTGCGGCGTACTCTATTCTCCCTGCCAAGCAGTTTTCTTGCCGAGTAATCAGCGACTTCTAAATCTAATTCACGTTTTGTTTTCTGCAATGGGAATTCCTAGCCACAACGCATTCATGATTCAAACCTCTAGCCGTTTTGTGCAGCTTGCCAGCGTTGTCACCGATCGCGTTGCAGAACTGCTTTATGCTCCTGTTTTTGTCACGAATGAACGAGGAGTGGTTGTCACGAGCAGCGAACCTGACCGAGTTGGGCGATCGATTACTCCTTTGGGAAACTGCGAGGCAAGCAACTGGGACGGCAAACAGGCACTGTCTCATTTCCTCAGAATTCCGCTACAGCATGACACCGAAACCGGAGAAGTAATTGTTGGCAAGCCTGCCGATCGTGAAATGATTTCTCCTCGCCTTGCTCAAGCATTGGTTGAACTGGTGATTAATCAATCCACACAGCATCATCTTCCAAGTCAACATGAACTCAAGAATGAATTAATCGACGATCTGCTACACGATCGCATTGAGGATGAAACAATCATCTGGAATCGAGCAAAACGATTGGGGATTGATTTGTCTCCACCCAGGGCTGTGATTCTCATTGATGCTGCCTGTTATATCTTGCCTCAAATGAATGCTTCGGGGATGGAAGCAGTTGAGATTGAGCAGCGACGGGCACAGGTCGTGATTAGCAGTATTGTTAGCTTTTTTCACCTGCCGAATGACACGATTTGCGCTTATCTGGGTGAAGGCGAAGTAGCAGTCTTAAAAGCCAGCAACAGCAAAAACCTGGGGCTGTGGGCAGACTGTAACGATGTGGCTGAAGGATTGAGTTCTTCCTGGGCAAATTTAGCGGCTCTCAAGCGGGCGGCGGATGCGCTGTTGCTGCGGCTCAGAAACGACATGGGCGCGACGATTAATGTTGGCATTGGTCGATATCATCCCGGCGTGCGGGGACTGGCACGCTCTTATGAAGATGCAGGGGCCGCCCTGTCTTTAGGAAAGCGATTGCAGGGCGATAATCAAGTCCATTGCCTGGGTGAGTTGGGGATTGCTGCCTTTGTGGGCGTTGCAGACGAAGAAACGAAGATTGATCTCGCTAAATATCTACTCAGTCCGCTCGATCATGAGCCTGAATTATTGGTTACGTTAAACACCTTCTTTGCTGAAAACTGCTGTCCTTCTACAACTGCAAAGCAGCTATCAATTCACCGCAATACACTCAGCTATCGGCTTGATAAAATTGCTTCGCTAACCGGATTGGAGCCAAGAAAGTTTGACGATGCGGTGCAGATGCGGCTGTGTCTGTTACTTCGATCGCTTCAAAGTCAAAATAGCTACCGATAAAGCAGTTGATAAAGCAGTTTATTTTGCTGCGAGATATCCCTGGTGGATGGGAGGTGAGAGGGCCAGTTGAGGTAACATTGCTTCCTTCTCAAATTTTGATTTGAATCGATTGTTCTTAGGATTGATAGAGAGTTGGGCAGGTTTAGCAGGGTTCAAAAGCGATGTCCTCTCTCATTACAGCCTTGTTCAGGCGATTGAAGTACAAAAAATGGGGTGCAGGGGCTGTGCCCTGTACGGCGAGAAAGCCCATACCCCCCGTACCTTACGGGAGTGAAAAACGCTGTAATTCAATAGTGGAATCAAATATTGGGAGATTAAAGCCTGCTCACTTGCCCGTATTTTCAGGATAGCTTTTCAGGACAGCAGAGAGAGCACTCTAGAAATTCAGCTTGAGAAGTAATTGATCTACTACCTAAAGGTATAATTTGGCTAATAAGGCTATGAAGTCTAAGCGGGATTACTTCTTTTCGTAATCTTTTTTTTGTGAGCTTAAACTAAAATTGTGCAATTGCATAACTTACCTAAAAAAAGTGCGGGTGTTCTTTGGGCAATTGCCTGATGCTTTCCAGAATTGCGACTGACTACTATAACCCTATCCCCTACCAGACGATTTCTCAGAGCTGCTGGCATAATTTTGGATTAGTAAAAATCTTCAGTTGAGATTGATTCTAGAGAAGCGAAGACAATTCTTTCAAAGCCAAATTTATGTCCCACTAACACAGGCTTAAGCAACACAAGCAGATTCAGTGAATTCAGGTCACTGCACAGAATTGTAGAAAGCTTATCTTTAATGCCGCTCTTTGATGCCGCGTTAATTCTTCGCAGCCGTTTGTTGCGCCCAATAAGGACAAGCGGACTGAGTTTATTTCTCACTTATTCCTTCCCCGACTGGCAATGGAGACTTTGATCAGTGGACATCTTCAATTTGATGACCCTGCCCCCCAGCGAATTGCGATCGTACGTGCGCTGCCGGGATTAGGCGATTTGCTGTGCAGTGTGCCTGCTTTTCGTGCCTTGCGATCGGTGTTTCCTGCCGCAGAGATTACGTTGATTGGGCTGCCCTGGACAAAGGCGTTTGTGCAGCGATTCAGTGCCTATCTCGATCGCTGGCTGGAGTTTCCCGGCTATCCTGGCATTCCCGAAGTGCCTTTTGTAGCAGAGCAGACGATCGCTTTTATGCAGCAGGTGCAGCAGGCGCCGTTCGATCTGGCACTACAAATGCACGGCAACGGTTCGGCAATGAATAGCTTTACGCTGCTGCTGGGTGCAAAACGCACGGCAGGCTTTTTTCCGCAGCGGCAGTTCTGCCCCCATATCGACTGGTTTTTGCCCTACCCAGAGCATTTGCCTGAAGTGCAGCGACCTCTCCATTTGCTGAAGTTTTTGGGCCTTGCTACGCAGGGAGAATCGCTGGAGTTTCCTATCACTGCTGCCGATCGCGACGAGTGCAACACTATTTTGAAAGCTTATCAGCTTCGCCCGAAGTCCTACATTTGCATCCATCCGGGAGCCAGTACCGCCGATCGCCGCTGGAACTGCGAGCATTTTGCTGTCGTTGCGGATGCGTTGGCGGCTCAGGATTTTCAGATTGTGCTGACGGGAACGGCTGATGAAAAAGGGCTAACTCAAAAAGTGACAGAGACAATGCAGTATCCAGCAATTGACCTGGCAGGAAAAACGAGTTTGGGGGCACTCGCGTTGCTATTGCAGCAGGCAGGCTTGCTGATTTGTAACGACACTGGGGTTTCGCATTTAGGGGCAGCAGTTCAGGTCAAAAGTGTGGTAATTTTCTCGCAGTCTGAACCGCATCGCTGGGCACCGCTCGATCGCGATCGTCACAAAATTGTGGTGATGCCGTCGCTGGAAAATGCCCATCTGTATCCGCCAGCAACGCCGATGCAAGTTTTGCGGGAAGCGTTGAATTTGCTGCACATCGAGGAGGTGTCTTATGCATCCTGATTGGCAGCGCGTCAAGCGGCTTCTCTTGGTGAGTCTTTTGGATCAGGACAGTCAATCTGAATTGATTCAAAGTTTGCCGCTGCTTCAGCAAAGCCTGCCGGAGACTAGCATTTCTGTTCTTGCCGCATTTCCAGATTCGTTATTTGATCAACAGCTTGCCACGCTAGATCTGATTCCTTTTCCTTCTCCTTTTTTCGATCTGACCGATCACGCAAGCAGTCTGATTCAGAGTCTTAAAGCGCGATCGTTTGATGCTGCGATCGTATTCACCCTGCCGCAACAGTCTCCTTATCTCATAGCATACTGTTGCTATCTTGCAGGCATTCCGATTCGTGTGGGCCAGTCCTGTGAGTTTGGCGGTGGGGTTTTGTCACACTGCGTTAAGCCGCCGCTTGATCCGGTTGATGCTCTGGAGTATCAGCTTCATTTGCTGCGATCGGTTAATTTGATTCCTGCTCAGACGATTCATTTGATTTCGTCTTCTTCTTTCCCGGTGCAGCCGGCTGATACAGCGATGGCTTAACTGTTTTTCCTGATGGTTTTGGTTAAATTTGATTCACGATTGATTCACTATGCGTTTGAAAATTCTCACCTGGCACGTTCACGGCAGCTATTTGTATTATCTGACTCAGGCTCCCCACGATTTCTATCTGCCTGTCAAGCCGGGCAAACCTGAAGGATACGGCGGACGGCTGGGCGGATTTCCCTGGGGTGAGAATGTGCATGATATTCCCGCCGAGGAAGTGCAGCATCAGCAGTTTGACTGTATTCTGTTTCAGTCGCGCCGCAATTACCAGGAAGATCAGTACGACATTCTTTCCGAAGCACAGCGAGATTTGCCGCGCCTGTATCTGGAACATGACCCACCTCGCGAACAGCCCACCGATACCGCCCACTGGGTAGACGACCCGGAAACGCTGCTGGTTCACGTCACCCATTTCAATCAACTGATGTGGCAGAACAACCGCACCCCAACCTGTGTTGTTGAGCATGGTGTCGTTGTTCCTGATCGGGTTACCTACACCGGAGAATTACCGCGCGGGATCGTGGTAGCGAACGGTTTGCGGAAGCGCGGTAGACGGCTGGGCGCAGATATTTTTGAGCAGGTGAAGCGATCGATCCCCCTCGATTTAGTCGGCATGGACGCAGAATCGCTGGGCGGCATTGGTGAAGTCACGCATCTTCAGCTTCCTGCGTTTGAAGCGCGATATCGTTTTTTCTTTCATCCGGTGCGCTATACCAGCCTGGGATTAGCAGTTTGTGAAGCAATGATGCTGGGAATGCCGATCGTCGGGCTGGCAACAACAGAACTGGCAACGGTCGTGGAAAACGATGTGTCTGGATTTGTGGATACTAACGTGAATGCCTTAGTCGATCGAATGCAAATGCTAATCGATAACCCCGAAGCTGCCCATCGACTGAGCCAGGGAGCCAAAGAACAGGCACGATCGCGCTTTGGGATCGAGCGATTTGTCCGCAATTGGAATGCGGCGTTTGAACAGGCAATGAGTTTGAAAGGAGGTTTCAATTCGAGCCACCGCTCTGGCAAGTCGATTCTGGAGGGGAACCGAGCCTAATCCGGCTTCAAAGCTCCCCAGCACTAGAAGATTTAGGAGGCAACGTACCGCTCACACGCTTCAAGCATCTCTCAAACTTCTTCACCCGATCGCTCGGTTCCACTCAATCATTTAAGCCAGTCATCAATTTTAACCCAGTCATCAATCCGAAATCCGTTTCTGAATCTTCACCCTATTCTCTTAAGACACCTATGACCAAACGAATTGCACTCATTAGCGAACATGCAACGCCACTTGGCATCTTTGGCGGTGTCGATAGCGGTGGACAGAATGTGTATGTGGGGCAGTTGGCAAAGCATCTAGCGGCGATCGGCTATCACGTAGATGTGTTTACGCGTCGTGATGCTGATCATTTGCCGGAAGTCGTGGATTGGCAACAGGGCGTGCGTGTCATTCATGTTCCCGCAGGTCCAGCGGTGGCAATGCCTAAAGAAAAGCTGCTGCCGTATATGAACGAATTCACCGCATTTATGGTGGATTGGTGTCACTCCCAGACATCCTACGATCTGGTTCACGCAAATTTTTGGATGTCTGCGCTGGTTGCGGCAGACATGAAACGGGTTTTAGGGATTCCGTTTGTGGTGACGTTTCACGCGCTGGGACGGGTGCGGCGACTGTATCAGGGTGATGCCGATCAGTTTCCAGACGATCGCTTTGCGGTGGAAGATCGGGTTGTGCAGGAAGCAGATCATATCATCGCCGAATGTCCGCAGGATCGGGAAGATTTGCTCAATCTCTATCACGCTCACCCCAGCCGCATCGGCATTATTCCCTGTGGCTTTGACCCGTTGGAATTTTGGGCGATCGACAAAACCCGCGCCCGGTTAACGCTGGGACTGCCGCCGGATGAAGCATTGATTTTGCAGTTGGGGCGAATGGTTCCGCGAAAAGGCGTGGACAATGTGATTCGGGCGTTTGCACAGCTACAAAAGAAACAGTTGCAAAAAGCGCAATTGCAGCAGGAACAGCCTGTTGCAGCACGACTGATTATTGTCGGCGGCGAAGCCGAAACCCCTGACCCGCAATTAACACCTGAGATTGGGCGACTCAACACGATCGCTCAAGAATTGGGTGTGGCAACGCGAATCTCCTTTGTCGGCAGACGGGGACGGGAGGTGCTGAAGTATTACTACAGCGCAGCAGATGTGTTTGTGACTACTCCCTGGTACGAGCCGTTTGGCATTACGCCGATCGAGGCAATGGCTTGCGGCACACCCGTCATCGGTGCAAATGTGGGCGGCGTTAAATTCACGGTGAAAGATGGTGAAACGGGTTATCTCGTTCCTCCCAATGAGCCTGAGGCCCTTGCCGATCGGCTTCAGCATCTTCTGGGCAACCCGCAGCTTCGGAACCTGTTTGGACGGCAAGCAATTCGCCGCAGTCAGGAGCATTTCACCTGGCAGAAAGTGACCAGCGCAGTCGCAGCCCTGTATGAAGAAGTGCTGAGCGGGGTTTCAACCGTGGCAGGCATCGAGGCAAACCAGATGGCAATCCTTGACCACGGCTTTGAGACGGTGATCAAAGCAGTGCAGCGATCGCAACGGCTTCTGCGTCCGACAATTCAAGCGGCATCTCAGGCAATGAGCAACTGCTTTCTGCGGGGCGGTAAGCTGCTGATTTGCGGTAATGGCGGCAGTGCGGCAGACGCTCAGCATTTGGCAGCCGAACTGGTTGGGCGGTTTTGCTGTCCCCATCGCGCCGGACTTCCGGCAATGGCACTAACAGCAGACACAGCATTTGTCACCGCCTGGGCAAACGATGTCAGCTATGACAATATCTTTGCGCGTCAGGTTGAAACTTTTGCCCAGCCGCACGATCTGCTGATCGGCATCAGTACCAGCGGACGATCGAAAAACGTGATTGCTGCATTTGAAGCTGCACGACGGGCAAACCTGACGACGATCGCCCTACTCGGCGGAGAGGGTGGTGAACTGCGGCACTTAGCAGACATTGCGATCGTGGTTCCGGCGATCGAGACTCAGCGCATTCAGGAAGTGCAGTTGATGGTGATGCACCTGCTCTGCGAACTGATCGAGGAACAATTGCTTGCTGCTGCCCCGAATGAAACGGCTCGATTAGGACAGTGGGAAACGCCGCAGTACGAGAGAACGATGGCGAGTGTAGAAGGGATGGGGTTGAAGGCTGGGGGAGTGAGGGGATGAAGGGTGGATAAGGGGGTGGATGGGTGAGGAGATGAGGAGATAAAGGGATGAGGGGCGATCGTGGATTGTGCAATGAATAAATTTGAGACGAATTGATAGGAGTGAATTGAAATGGAAACGTTGACTGGAAAAGTAGTGCTGGTAACTGGTGGCGGACGCGGTTTGGGAGCTGCGATCTGTGAGAGTTTAGCAGAAGCGGGGGCGATCGTTGTTGCTGCGGACGTTCGGATGGATCTGGCAGAGCCGTTGACGCAAAAGCTACGCGATCGCGGGTTAGAGGCGTATGCTTTGTCGCTAGATATTACAGACGAGCAGCAGATTCAGACCAGCATTCAAAAAATCATCGATCAGCACGGCAAAATTGACGTTCTGGTGAATAATGCCGGAACGGATTTAACGGTATCGATCGAAGAAATGGGGATCGATGATTGGGATCGAATTTTGAGTGTGAATTTACGCGCTCCGTTTATTCTGGCAAAGCAGGTCTTTCCGCTCATGAAGCAGCAGGGCAGCGGGCATATCGTGAATGTGGCATCGACGGCAGCTAAACGGACCTGGGCAAATGCATCTGCCTATCATGCGAGTAAATGGGGACTAATGGGTTTGAGCCATGCGCTGCACGTTGAAGGTCGTCCGCATGGGGTGAAGGTAACGGCGATCGTGGCAGGCGGAATGAGAACACCTTTCTTGCTCGATCGATTTCCGGAGCTCGATCCAAATGTGCTGCAAGATCCGCGCAATGTGGCGGACACGATTCGCTATGTGCTGCTGCAACCTGCCGAAACAGTCATTCCAGAGGTGACAGTGATTCCGATGCGGGAGTCTTCCTGGCCCTAAGCGGTTGTTTAAAGCGCATTGGAGATTCTACACCGCCCCCTAAATCCCCCAATTCGGGGGGGCTTTGAGATTCAGAAGAGCAACTTGCAAATGTGAAAATAGGACTGTTAGGAAAACTCTTGCCTAACCCCCAACAAGGCACTTCTATGAGTTCGCCAAGCAAGCTAAGCCACTTCAAAGCCCTCCAGGAATTAAAGGATTTAGGGGCAATCTGGAACGCCGGAACCCTGACTCAAACCGCTCACTCAATTAGCAGTATCAAAAAAAGCAACCTGCCAATGCAAACTCTCCCTCAAAAAGCGGTTTTTCTCGATAAAGATGGAACGCTAATTGAGAACGTTCCCTACAACGTTGACCCGGCTTTAATTCAGTGGTGCGAAGGGGCGATCGAAGCCTTGCAACGACTCCATGAGGCGGGATACAAGCTGTTTATCATTACGAACCAGTCAGGAATTGCACGAGGCTATTTTGAGGAAACGGCTCTGGCGATCGTCCAACAGCATCTCACCGGGGAGCTTGCTCGGTTTGGGATTCCGTTAGCGGGGTTTTATTATTGTCCGCATCATCCAGACGGAACGATCGCCCCGTATACGATAAACTGTTCCTGTCGAAAGCCGGAGCCGGGTTTGCTGCTTCAGGCGGCAGCGGATCACCAGATTGATCTGAGTACGTCCTGGTTTATTGGCGATATTTTGCATGATGTGGCTGCCGGACGTGCCGCGGGTTGTCGCACTATCTTGATCGATAACGGTAATGAAACCGAGTGGCAGCTATCTCCACAGCGTTTACCGCATCATCTTGTTTCTGATTTGGGTGCGGCTGCTCGTGTGATTCTCGCAATCGATCGTTCTGATTTCTCTCTTTCGTTCCCTTTTCCATCCACTCTCCCTCCGATTTGCCGATGAACGATTTGCTTTCTTCGATCGATCGCTGGTCGTCATTTAGCGTCCTGGTGGTTGGCGATGTTATGCTGGATGCGTATTTGGCTGGGGATGCGAATCGCCTTTGTCAGGAGGCTCCAGTCCCGGTTGTGGCGATTGATCAGCGACAGGATTTTCCCGGCGGGGCGGCAAATGTGGCGGCGAATGTGGCAGCGTTTGGGGCACGTCCAGTTTTATTGTCAGTGATTGGGCAGGACTCGGAAGGCGATCGGCTTTTGCACAGCCTCCAGCAGCGATCGCTTGAGGGAAATCATTTGATCGTTTCGCACGATCGGGCGACGCTGGCAAAGCAGCGGATTGTGTCACAAAATCAGATTTTGCTGCGGTTTGATCAGGGCAGCACGGCGGCAATTTCAGCAGAGCTGGAAACAGGGATAATCGATCGCCTGACGCAGCTTTTTCCGCAAGTGGATGCAGTGATTCTCTCCGATTATGGCTATGGCATTCTCACGCCGCGATTAATTGAGACGATCGCCCAATTACAGGCACAGCACGATCGAACTTTGGTGATCGATTCCAAGCAGCTTGCGAATTATCAGCGCG
The DNA here is from genome assembly GCF_014695615.1 of Leptolyngbya sp. FACHB-711. Lineage (NCBI taxonomy): Bacteria > Bacillati > Cyanobacteriota > Cyanophyceae > Leptolyngbyales > Leptolyngbyaceae > Leptolyngbya > Leptolyngbya sp. FACHB-711. The sequence continues at coordinate 8,066 of NZ_JACJOR010000483.1, read as the reverse complement.
TCAAACCTACGGCAGTCAAGCCGAATTATGGGGAAACAATCCGCCTCCTCGAACTGCCTGTTCAGAAGGGCGATCGGGTGGCTCAAGTTTTGCCTTGTGGCGATCGATTGTTGGAACTCACAGGCGCGAAAATCGTTGCGGTAACGTTGGATAGCGAAGGCGCAGTTTTATTTCAGACGGGGAGTTCTCCGATTCAGATTCCAGCTCAGCCTGTGCCTGCGAATCACACTTCTGGGGCGGGTGATACGTTTATTACAGCTCTGGCATTGAGTTTGGCGGCGCAGGCTTCGGTGTCGATCGCGGCTCAGATTGCCAAGACAGCAACGCAGATAGTGGTACAGCAAACTGGAACCAGCGTTTGCACAGCGAATCAATTACGGCAGCAGTTCCAGCCCGATCGTCCTGCGGTATCAAACAAGCGAATCCTGGATCGCGCTCAAATCGTTCGCTGCCTTGAAGCACACCGCACTGCTGGAAAACGAATTGTGTTTACCAACGGCTGCTTTGATTTGCTGCATTCCGGTCATGTCACTTACCTACAGCAGGCAAAAGCGTTGGGTGATGTGCTGATTGTCGGCGTGAACAGCGATGAAAGCGTGCGTCAGCTTAAGGGAATGGGGCGACCTGTGAATGCGTTAGACGATCGCCTCACCGTCTTAACTGCTTTGGAATCCGTGGATTATGTGATTCCTTTTTCTGAATTGACTCCCCACCATTTGATTGAAATCATTCGCCCCAATGTGTTTGTTAAAGGCGGAGACTATACGCGAGAAACATTGCCGGAAGCTCCCCTGGTTGAGCAATTGGGCGGTGTTGTTCACATTCTCTCGTTTGTAGAAAATCGATCGACCACGCGCACGATCGAGCAAATTCGTTCTGTTTCTGCTGCCCCATCTCCACCCCAGCTTTATCGCTAACTCATTCCCCGTTCTATTCCTGACTCCATTCCCATGTCTATTTCCTGGAACACTGCCCAAAATATTCTCTGCGTTCGGCTGGATTCGATCGGCGATGTGTTAATGACTGCGCCTGCAATGCGTGCCTTAAAAACATCTTCTGATTCTCCTCGCCGAATCACGCTAATGACTTCTCAGGCCGGTGCAACGATCGCCCCCCTGATCCCCGAAATCGATGACGTGATTGTTTACGATGCTCCCTGGCTCAAAGCGACCGCACCACGACCCAATAGCCAGCCTGAATTTCAAATGATCGAGCGGCTGCGATCGAGGCAGTTTGATGCTGCCGTTATCTTTACCGTTTACAGCCAAAATCCTTTGCCGTCGGCGTTTTTGTGTTACATGGCAGATATTCCTTTGCGGCTGGCGCACTGTCACGAAAATTCCTATCAGTTGCTCACCAACTGGATCAAAGACCCGGAACCGGAACAGATGATTCGCCATGAGGTACAGCGACAGCTTGATCTGGTCAGCAGTGTTGGCTTCAGCCTCGAAGACGATCGCATGAAGCTCCAGATCCCCGCAGAAGCAGTCGATCGCGTTCGCCACCTGTTAGCAGCTCAGGGGGTAGATTTACAGCAGCCGTGGGTCGTGATTCATCCAGGGGCAACGGCTCCTTCGCGTCGCTATCCACCCGAGCTGTTTGCGATCGCAGCGCGGCGACTCGTGCAGGAATTCGGCTTGCAGGTAATTTTGACGGGAACCACGCCGGAACGGGAACTGGTGCAGTTCATCCAGACGGAAATGCAGGCAAATTCTGTTTCGCTGGTCGATCGCCTCAATTTATCGGAGATGGCAGCGTTGTTGTCGATCGCCCCACTGCTTATTTCTAATAACACTGGACCCGCTCACTTGGCGGCTGCGGTGGGTACGCCTGTGGTAGACCTATATGCACTAACGAATCTTCAGCATACTCCCTGGCGTGTTCCCAATCGTGTTCTGTATCATGAAGTTCCCTGTCGCCTTTGTTATAAGAGCGTTTGTCCTGAAGAACATCACCACTGTTTGCGACTTGTTGATCCCGATGATGTCGTTAAGGCGGCGATCGAATTGCTCTCTGAGGTAGATATATCTCCTGCGATCGATACTGGCTCTTTAATTCCTTGTTAGTTTCAAATTATTAGTATCGTATTCTTGCTGGTTAATTAGAAATCATTCTGTATTGTCTTTATGAATCCGGCTTTAGATGTTCTGATTCCAACCTGTAATCGTTCTGCTGCCTTAGCAGTCACGTTAACCAGTCTGTGCGCTCAGACGTTTACTAATTTTCGCGTGATTGTTTCCGATCAAACCGAAACGAACAACACATTCCAGTCTGGAGAAGTGATTGCAGCCCTGCGCGTTCTGGAAGCACACGGACATTCGATCGCCACCCACAGGCATCTACCTCGGCGCGGCCTCGCAGAACATCGGCAATTTCTCCTCGATCAGGCAACGGCTCCCTATGTGCTGTTTCTGGACGATGATCTCATTCTAGAACCGTGGGTCATCGGGCTACTCATGCAGACGATTCAGCAGGAGCAGTGTGGTTTTGTCGGCTCGGCGGTGATCGGTTTAAGCTTCAAGCAGGATGTCCGTCCGCATCAGCAAATTTTGGAGTGGTGGGAAGGAGCAGTTGAGCCAGAAATCGTGCGATCGGGAACGCCCCAATGGGAGCGATATAAACTACACAACGCCGCAAATCTCTATCACGTCCAGCAGCAGCATAACATTACGCCCGATCGCCCCCGCAAATATCGCGTTGCCTGGATCGGCGGCTGCGTTTTATACGATCGGGCCAAATTGCTAAACGTGGGCAGTTTCGAGTTTTGGCGTGACCTGCCAGAAAACCACTGCGGCGAAGACGTATTGGCGCAGCTTCGAGTCATGTCTACCTACGGTGGCTGTGGTGTGATGCCCTCCGGCGTGTATCACCAGGAGATTCCTACAACCATTCACGATCGGCATAATGATGCACCACAGTTGCTTTCAATTTAATTGGTGTTAGATCTATGGGTGACACCTACCGCATCCTCTTCATCGAACTCCTGGGCGGCATTGGTGATTTGATCATTGCGCTGCCTGCAATTCATGCACTGGCAAAGTCCCATCCAGCAGCTCGTGTCACGGTTCTCACCTTTGCTCCTGGGGATCAGCTTTTGCAGACCGATCCGCTGATCGATCAGGTTGTGATTGCACCACGGGGCGAGGCAAGAGCTTCGCTCGATCGCCTGCTTGCCAGCGAATCGTTTGATCTTATCGTCACGGATACCACCTATGACGGCATTGCAGAAGCGGTACAGCAGTCAAACGCGGAGCAGGTCGCCACGAATCTTTGGCGATCGCCGCCTGAGAATGAATTGGTGAGCGATCGATTTTTGGCGATCCTTCAGCAAGAGGGACTGATCCAGCCAGCGTTGATGCAGCGTCAGGCAGAGCTTCATCTGACGGTATCGGAGAAGCTGGAGGCACAGCGGCAGCTCGGGGCAGCTTATCGTCCACTGGTGTTCTTCTGCATTGATGCGGGAATGGCAATCAAACGCTGGGCGGAGGCTGATTTTGTGCAGCTTGGGCAAGCCCTTCAGCAGCAGTACAGCGCATCGATTCAGATTGTGGTGGGAGCCGATCGCGATCAGACAGTGCAAATCGCAGAGGCAATAGGTGGCAATGGTTCAGACGGCAAAGTTTCACTTTGGGAGCGGGGTAGTTTGCGGCAGTTAGCAGCCGCTTTCTCGTTTGCCGATCTGGTCATCGGAGCGGATACCGGACCCGTGCGAATTGCGGCAGCAGTCAACGCGCCCACTATCACCTTATTTGGACCTTCCTGGCACGGACGCTATGGGCAGCCGGAACCCCATGTAAATCTTCAGGGCTATCCGCAGTGCGGCGATCGTCGAATTCACAATTTCACCGAGCAAGCCTGCTGGTATAGCGGCAACTGTCCGTTGGAATGGCAAACCTGCCTGGATGAAATTACTCCGGCGCAAGTGTTGGAGGCTGCGCGATCGCTGCTGTCCCGTTGCAAAGAAATAGCTCCTGATCCAAGGCGAAGCAGTTCCCCTTTAGGAGCCATTGCCTCTTTAACGCCCTTGCCCCCCTCCCCCACGGAGTCAAATTCTGACTGGCGATCGGTGAAGAATCTGCTGGTGATGCGGCTGGACAACATCGGCGATGTGATGATGACAACCCCAACGCTACGTGCCTTGCGGGAAAATCTGCCTGATGCAAAGATTACGCTGATGGCAAGTCCAGGCGGAATGCTCACGGAACCTTTGCTGCCCTGGATTGATGCAGGATTGCCTTGGCGGGTGCTGTGGCAGGATCTCGGACGGCTGGACTTTGACCCGGCACGAGAATGGAACTTGATCGACAGGCTGCGACAAAGGCAATTTGATGCTGTCATCATTCTCACTAGCTTTAGCCAGAGTCCCCATCCGGCAGCTCTCATTTGTGCGCTGGCAGGCATTCCTCTACGACTGGGCGAATCCAAAGAAACCGATCTGGGAACGCTCACCCATGCTGTTCCGCCTGCTCCCGACGAAATTCATCAGGTCGATCGCAATCTGCGGCTAGTCGAGTCGATCGGGTTTACCGTCACCGATCGCGCCCTGTCGCTGCACATTTCTCCAGAAGCACAAACCGCGATCGCTCATCTGCTGCATACCAGAGGCATCCCTGCTGAAACACCCTACCTGCTGCTCAATCCATGGACAACTTGCCAGTCGCGCAACTATGCCCCCGATCGTTTTGCGGAAGCTGCCCGTCGTCTCAGCGACCTCACCGGATGGTCAGTGATTGTCACCGGCGTTGAAAAAGACCGCGATCGATCGCAGGAGATTTTATCGATTTTGGGTGATCGAGCGGTTGACCTGATGGGAATGACAACCCTGCCGGAACTGGTTGCCCTGATTGCCAACGCAAAACTGGTGTTGACCAACAACACTTCAACCATGCATATCGTGGATGCGCTGCAAGTGCCCAATGTCGTCATGTTTGCCGGAACCGAATACGAGTGCCAGTGGCAACCCCGCTATAGTCCTTCTCGGCTGCTGCGTCGTCCGACGGTGTGTAGCCCCTGCTATGCCTTTGCCTGTCCCTACCACCTGGAGTGTCTGGATATCGAGCCAGAAGCGATCGTGCAGGCTGCCCTCTCTGTTCTGAAACCTGTCCTGGAACCTGTTCTGGAATCTGAACTTCCCTTTGTGGAGAATTGCTGATGCGTGTCGCCCTGATTGCCGGAACCTACCAGCCCGATCGCTGCGGAGTTGCACACTACACTCAGCATCTGCGCGAAAGGTTGGCTCTATCCGGGGTTGAGTCGATCGTCCTTACCACTCGATCGGTTGCAAATGGCAGTGAGCGAACCGTGAAAGGCGCGATCGATCGCTGGCACATCACCGAACTTTTTTCCCTGGTTCGGGCAGTTCATCAAACCGACGCAGACCTGCTGCACCTGCAACACGCAGCGGGAACCTACGGCTTCGATCGATCGATTTTTCTGCTGCCTTTGCTGCTGCGGCTTACGTGCTGGCACAAGCCGATTGTCACCACCATTCACGAATACGGCTGGTGGAACTGGGAGCCAGACTATTTTCCTGCCCAGTGGCTCGATCGCCTCAAGCAATGGGGACAGCAGCGCGGCTGGTGGGATGAGGAAGACGGCTTTCTGCTCACGTTGAGTGATGCCGTAATTACGACAAACCATGATGCAGAACAAGTGATCGTTAAACGGCTTCCTGCCCTAAAAGAAAGGCTCCATCGCATCCCGATCGCCCCCAACATCGAGCAAGCAAAACACAATAAAACCGACGCAAAATTACGAATTCTTCAGCGGTTAAACTGGTCAAACGATTCGCTGCTTGTGGCGTTTTTCGGCTTCCTGCACCCGGTAAAAGGACTGGAAACGCTGCTGTCTGCTTTTCAGCAAGTAATCACTCAAATTCCGCGAGCAAAACTGCTTCTGATCGGCGGTGTAGAAAGTTTGGCACTGCGAGGTACAGAAGCCGATCGCTACTGGGAAAAATTAGAGTCTCACATTGCTTCTCTTCAACTTCAACCAAGCGTTCACATGACCGGATATTTAGATGAGCGATCGGTATCCGACTACTTATCAGGTATAGATATCGGAGTCTTACCTTTTAATCATGGCGTGACGCTCAAGAGCGGTTCGCTTCTGGCATTAATGCAGCATCAACTTCCTGTTATTGCGACTTATGCAAGTCCACCTGATCCAGAATTGCCAGATTCGATCGCTTATTTTATCCCTCCCCGTTCCGTTGAAGAATTAACGATTGCGCTTACTCATATTCTGTCTGATGCTTCACTGCGTCAAAATCTTGCTCAGGTGGGTTGTGAGTTCAGCCAGTCTTTTTCCTGGTCAGATATCGCTGAGAAACATTTGCAAATCTATCGCGATGTGAGTTGAAAGAGAAATGACTTCACCTTTGCGCGTCACTGTTTATACAGACTCTGCGGGAATTGGCGGCGCGGAGATCAGTTTATCGCATCTGGCTGCAACCGTTTCTTCAGAAATTCATCTGACTGTTGTGGGTGTTGATGAAAAGGTTGTTCATTTTATTGCTGCGAGTCGTTCAGAGATCGATCGCTTTATTCTTCCTGCTTCTGGTATAGGAGCATTCTTAGAACATCGCCGCACATTTCAACAGCTACATCCTGATATTATTCACTGCAACTTGTGTACACCCTGGGCGGGGGCGATCGGTTTAGCTGCAGCTCTGTCCTTACCTAAGGTGCGGGTGGTGCGGGTCGATCAGCTTCCCCTGCGGACAACGGATATGCTGACCCTGTGGCGAACTCGTGCCCTTTGTTTGCGATCGGATGCTCATGTGGCAGTGGGTCAGGCAAGCACAACTAAGATGGAAGATTTCTACGCGCTGGGCAGAAACAGCGTGATTTCCATTCCTAACGGGGTGCCGGATGGGGGCGAACCGGAGTTGCCTGCATATCAGAACCCAGCACAAATCACCGTCGGCAGTATCGGACGACTCGATGCGATGAAGGCACACGATATTTTGCTGCGGGCAGTGGCGCAGGTTCCTCAGGTGCGGGCAGTGATTTTGGGGGATGGAGGCGAACGATCGAATCTGGAAAAGCTGTCAAGCGATCTGGGCATTCGCGATCGAGTGGAAATGCCAGGATGGGTCGATCGCCCGCAGTCTTATTTGCCCCAGTTTGACGTGGTGGCGATGCCTTCACGATCGGAAGGGTTTCCCCTGGCAATGGTCGAAGCAATGCTGGCGGCGCGTCCGGTGATTGCAACCCGAGTTGGCAGTATGCCGGAAGCGATTCAAGATGGGATAACAGGGCTGCTGATCGACAAAAACGATGTAGACGGCTTAACTCGATCGCTCAAACGCCTGCGAGACAATCCCGAATTTCGGCATCAGCTCGGCAAGCAAGCCCGCGATACGGCTCTGGCTCACTTCACAGTGGGAACGATGACGTGCCGCTACGAAACCCTCTGGCGAGAGTTGCTCGATCGTCCCCCAGTTCCCCGATTGAAAGTGCCTCGTCCTAAGGATTAACGACCGCGAAATGCCTGCTCGAGTCGATGCCAGCCTGCTCTCACCGCAGGACGGGCTTGCTCCCAACCTAACCAGGACAATCGCCGCTCTTGCTCATACTGCTGCTGAAGTTCGGGTTCAACTTCGTCGTAGCTCATGCCTGTGCCGTGATAGCGCGTGTAGCCTTCGTAGCCCAGACGATATGCAGGCTGGTAATCCCGGTAGGTCAACCCCGATTGATAGTAAGGCTGTGCCGTGTAATGCTGCTGCCAGTATTGATCTTCGTTAGCAACCAGAGAATTCCGTCCGCGCAGCGCCGCATGAATAATGGACTGCTCGACCGTTGGCGGGGTGGCCCCAGAAGCATAAACCGCTTGAACAGAAACAGGCTCAATTCGGCGATGCAAGGCAACACTTCCACGGGGAACATCGCGCGGTTCAATCACCTGCACGTCGTAATCTTCGATCGTTGGATGGGTGGCTTCAGCAGCACTCTTACCCACTAATCCACCCAAAATACTGCCGATCGCCGCGCCTGCAATCGCTCCCACCGGACCCGTCACAGAACCCACCAGCATCCCGATTGTGCCGACAATTCCTGCCCCAA
>NZ_JACJOR010000482.1:0-5771 GCF_014695615.1 Leptolyngbya sp. FACHB-711 | reverse complement strand
GGTCTAGGGTTGCATTGGGCACAATCAGCAGATCAGACTGCAAGATGGCATGCGAACAAAAGGCAATGTCTCGATTGGTTTCTGATACAGGCAGCCCTATGTTTGACTTAAACCACTGACGACCGCAATCGATTAAACTCACTAGCGCGATCGGCGTTCCACAAATAAAACTTGCCAGACGGGTCAGATCGTCAAAAGCGGGTTCGGCGGCGGTATCAAGAATCTGATAATTCAGAAGTGCCTGAAGCCGCTCAGACTCATTCTTGGGGATAGGAGCTTGCGTCATTGGGAGGGTTAACGAGAGCCAGTGCTATACGATCTCGCGCTCTGGAAAGTGAACTGCCTTAACGTTCCTTATTTGCAGCGCGGCCCGTTCAATTTCGGCTGAAATTTTTGGGATACTTATTTTGTAACATTCCTAAATATTCTTTTTCTGAAGACCAACCGTACCCATGATTCAAGATCGTAAAGAGAGGTCGAGCCGATCGTGCCCTACCTCCCCTTGATAAAAGTTATAGAAGGTGAAATTGATAGCAGTCTGTTTGAGAAGTAATGCTTGTGCTTTAACTGCCTGGTGGGTAAATTCTGGAAGGAACTTAGCTTGCCTTAGAATCGCTTGCCTTAGAATCTCAAAGTCCCCCAGAGTTGACCGCTGGATCAGGCAATGTAGAACCTCTCACACGGCTCAAGTCAACTTTTAAGCTAGTTAAGCCAGTCGAAGGAATGCTATTTGCTGCTCACTTCCATTGTTGGGCTGGCAGCAGCGACAGCATTGCCCAAACGCTTGTTCGCAAAGTAGCTGTTGAGGAACGTGGTTCCCAGCGACAGCACTACCGGACCCAGAACGAACGCCAGCAGCCCTGACACCGTGAAGCCAGGAATCAGCAGAGACGCTAACCAGAAGCAGAAGCCGTTAACAATGAGCGAGAAAGCTCCAAGCGTCAGGAAGTTAACCGGGAGTGAGAGCAGCGACAGCACAGGCTTGACGGCTCCATTCACAATTCCGATCGCCACCCCTGCCAGCATTGCAGCGGGAAAGTTTGCCAAATTGACACCCGGAATCACAATGTCAACAATGAGCAGGCTTAAGGCAGTAATCAGCGTATTCAATAAATATCCAATCATGTAAATTCTCCTTTTTTAGAGACAGTGTTTAGAGACAGATTGTTTAGAGATAGATGAAAGATTGTTTAGAGATAGATGAAGAAGTCAAACGAATGATGCAAACCAATTATTCAAACAACAATCGAACAAACTAAGCAATTCCTCGATTGCTAGCTTTCTCGTCAGACTTGGCGATCGCCCAAACGGCATGAATGCTTCCAGGAACCCACCCCAACAGCGTCAGGAGAAGATTGACGAGCAGCGTGGTGCTGAAGCCATAGGTCAGAAAAACGCCGATCGGAGGAACCAGGAGTCCTAATGCGTAGCGAAGAAGTTTCATCGTGTCACCTCAAGGTGAGAAATTTCAGCGAATCGTTCAGCAAACAGTTCAGCGAGTCGAGTTGATCGTTTTCAGAATGGTTTTAATCTGCTGTTTGATCTGCTGCTCTTTCTGAGCGACGACAACTCCAGCGGCTTCTGCCCGTGCTGTGAGTTCACTTTGCTTTTGCTCCAGCAGGGCTGGTTCAGCAGGCGATGCTTTTGCCTTTTCCAAAGTTGTGCTGTACCAGACTGCACTTTGCTCAAGCTGTCGCTTTGCTGCCTGGTAGCGATCGCCATACCGTTCATCGAGTTGTGTATCCAATGTGTCTAAACGCTCACGCAGTCCTTTAATCAAGCTCAGGATTAGCGTTTTGAAGCGGATTATTTGCTGAGCGGTTGAGTCTGTCTCAGGGTGAGCGGCAGGATTCTCAGCAGGAGTATTCGAGTTTGCTGCAACGGTTGAAAAGCTGTTTTTTGCGATCGATCCCAGCTCTTTGGAGCCTGCTTTGACTTCGGCGATCGCTTCAACGGCTGCCGCTTTAGCGATTGCTCGGAGGCGATTTGCCCGCATTCCACTTTCAGTCTTTGCCTTTTCCAGGTCAGTCGCAAGCTGGTCTTTCATAGAATCTGTCATTGGGCACCTTCCAATCTAGGAATATGGGGAGTGAGGAGCGTTTCCCTCAAAACTTCTGGTCGCTAAAGCCTAACTCAAGGCTTTTTGAACTTCTGCCTGGTTCTTCGCCTTGCGGTTTTTAAGCTGCTCCAGCAAAAGTTGGGAAGCTTCAGTCACCAGAATCGAGGCAATCAATCTATCGTCGAGCCAGCCCACAATGGGAATCATATCGGTGACAAAATCAACGGGGCTAACAATGTAAAGTAGGCTTGCGGCAATCACAACCCAGCGATATTTGGAGTTCCGGAGCAGATTGCGATACCAGTTGTAGAGCGGCTTGATGAAGAGTTTCATTTGCGGGGCATCCTCTGATGACACAATGATCCTCGCAAATTCCCCTCAAAACTTCTGGTGTGGAGAACCGATAGATCGGTGTTGTCTGTCCCACTTTGGCTCAAAAACGGGAGTGCGGAATCCCCAACCGATCGTGAGGTAAACCGTTCAAAGTTTTTCCAGAGTTGAGAGATTTAGGAGGCTGCAAAGCCTGCAACAAAGCTCATTCAGCTCATTACACAGCAGCCAAAGATAGGAGACGAGTTCGATCGCAGTTATCAGTTCTTCAACATGCCCTGAATCTAAACTCAGGTTGATCTACGAAACAGGCTAATCTACGAAACAGGAGTTATTCAATCGCCTCATGTCCCTCTTTTCATTTGATCAAAATAACCAAACCGCGGAACGTCTGGAGTCGCTCAAAGCGGGTACTGTCGGTAAACTAATTGCGGCTACTGCATTTGTGCCGATCGCTTTTCTAAATCACTACTTGCAATCTGAAAATGCAAACTGGCGAGAAACATTGCTGCACAAGGAAGCTTTGATTTCGTTTGCGATCGCAATCTTCTCAGGGTTTCTGTTTGGGGTAACGTATCGATACGTAGTGCGGCAGGACAACAATCCGCAGCTTCAGTCGGGGGCAGTTGGGGCGTTTGGGCTGGTGCGGGGGTTTGCGCAGATTGAGGCAAGTTTAGACAAAAAAATGCCCCTGTGGACTGGGGGCATCTGGGTTGCAGAGAGTCTGCTGCTGTTTGGCGCAGTTGCGCTGAGTCTTAACTGGATACTCGATCGCGGCTGGATTCAGCGCATGAAGTGATTGACATCAAATCATTGCCTACGCCATTTCGGTGGCTCGCTGAATGCGAAGTCCAGCTTTGTCCTGCGAATAGGCTTCTAGATCAATCGGAACTGGCTCAACGTTCCAGATATCGCGGCAGTATTCTGTAATGGTGCGATCGGAGGAAAACTTACCCATCCGAGCAACGTTGAGAATCGACATTTTTGTCCACTGTTCCGTATCGCGGAATGCCTCGCTGACACGCTCCTGACACTCAATGTAGGACTGATAATCTGCCAGCAGCATATATTCGTCGTGGTTGAGCAGCGATTCGACGATCGACATAAACAGACTGGGTTCCTTAGGCGAGAAGAAGCCCGACGACATTTGATCGATCACCTGCTTGAGCTCGGCATTTTTGTTGTAGTAGTCGAGCGGCTTGTAGCCTTTTGCCTTCAGATCCATCACTTCCTGCGCGGTCAGACCAAACAGGAAGAAGTTGTCAGCCCCGACTTCCTCACGAATTTCGACGTTTGCGCCGTCCAGTGTGCCGATCGTCAATGCGCCGTTCAGCGCAAATTTCATATTGCCCGTACCAGAGGCTTCTTTGCCTGCGGTCGAAATTTGCTCAGACAAATCTGCTGCCGGATAGGCAAACTGCCCCAGCGAGACGGAGTAATTTGCCAGAAACACGACCTTCAGCCGTCCTGCCACGTCGGGATCATTGTTGACCACCTCGCCGATCGAGTTAATCAGCTTGATCGCCATCTTCGCCATAAAGTAACCCGGAGCCGCTTTGCCGCCAAAGATAAACGTGCGTGGCACAATCTCCAGGCTAGGATTTGCCTTGATCCGGTTGTACAGCGTGATGATGTACATCGCACAAAGGATCTGCCGCTTGTACTCATGGATGCGCTTGATCTGCACGTCGAACAGTGAATTGGGATCAATTTCCAGACCATTCGATCGCAGAATGTAATCTGCCAGATGGTTTTTATTGGACTGTTTGATCGATCGCCACTGTGCCCTGAATTGGGGATCGTCTACAAAGGCTTCCAGGCGGCGCAGTTCATCGAGGTTGGTAATCCAGGGATGTGCAGTCGTTTCCGCTTCGGAGCGATCGACAATCTTTTCGCTGATCAGGCGGCACAGTTCCGGGTTGCTCAGCATCAGCCAGCGACGGGGGGTAATGCCGTTGGTTTTGTTCTGGAACTTTTCGGGATACAGCTCATAAAAGTCCCGCATGAGTTCCTGCTTGATCAGCTCGGTATGCAGGGCCGCAACCCCGTTCACCGTATGGCTACCCACACAGGCAAGATGCGCCATTCGCACCTGCTTTTCGCCGCCTTCCTCGATCAGCGACATCCGCGCCAGTTTTTCCGGCTGGTTGGGATACTTCGCTCGGACTTCATTGAGGAAGTGGAAGTTGATTTCGTAGATGATTTCCAGGTGGCGGGGTAGCAGCTTGCCAAACAAATTCACTGACCACCGTTCCAAAGCTTCTGACAGCAGCGTGTGGTTGGTGTAGGCAAAGGTACGGCGGGTGATGTCCCAGGCTTTATCCCAGTCCAGGCCATACTCGTCGATAAACAGGCGCATTAGCTCAGCAACCCCGATCGCTGGATGGGTATCGTTGAGCTGAATCGCGACCTTTTCCGGGAAATCATCAAACGTGCTGCGGTTTCGCAGGTAGAGGCGAATAATGTCTTGCAGCGAACAGGCAACGAAGAAATACTGCTGCTGAAGCCGCAATTCCTTACCCTGAGGCGTGTTGTCGTTGGGATACAGAACCTTCGAGATGTTTTCCGAGAAAGTTTTGGCGGCGACTGCCTGGGTGTAATCTCCAGCGTTGAAAACGTGCAGGTCAAAGTCTTCGCCTGCCCTTGCTGACCAGAGCCGCAGCGTATTGACCGTGTTTTTGCCGTAGCCAGAAACGGGCGTGTCGTAAGGTGTGCCAAAAATCGTGATGCGAGGAACCCAGCGCGTCCGCACCCGTCCCTGCGCATCCGCTGCCGCTTCGGTATAGCCGCCAAACTTGACTTCGACCATGTAATCCGGGCGAGGAATTTCCCACGGGTTGCCAGAGCGCAGCCAGTTGTCGGGATGCTCGACCTGCCAGCCATCGGCAATGTACTGGTCAAAAATGCCGAACTCGTAGCGGATGCCGTAGCCGACTGCCGGAATTTCCAGCGTTGCCATCGAATCTAGAAAGCAAGCTGCCAGTCTGCCCAAGCCGCCGTTGCCGAGTCCGGGTTCTTCTTCACGCTCTAGCAAATCGTCCAGATTGAGCCCGACTTCTTTGAGAACTTGCTGCATCTGGTCATACAGACCGAGATTGAGCAAATTGTTGAGCAGCAGACGACCGATCAAAAATTCGGCAGAGAGATAGTAAACAACTTTGGTATCTTTTTGGAAGTAAGCCTGGGCAGTTTTAATGCGGCGATGGACGAGCCGATCGCGCACAGTGTACGCCAGTGCCATGTAGTAGTCGTAGAGGTTAGCAAAGGTTTCGTCTTTGCCCTGGATGTAGTAGAGGTTGTCTGCTAAAGCACGTTTGAGGGTCGAAACCGTCATGCCGGTGCGGTCATCCTCAACGTGAATATGCATATCGGGCTGGCTATT
>NZ_JACJOR010000481.1:0-11695 GCF_014695615.1 Leptolyngbya sp. FACHB-711 | reverse complement strand
TTGGCATTCTGCAAGCCGCGCTGCTTGACTTCTGCCAAAGTTTTGTTGACGGCATACTTCTGGTTGATCGAGTTAATCAATTCGGTCTGGTTGTGCTTCTTAGCAACACCCCACAGATCAGCAATCAGGTCAAAAGAACCATCTGCATTGCGAGACCAGCCCAGATCATACTCGCCATCCAAAACAGCAACGATGTCTGCACGAACGCGCTGACCGTTGTAGCCACGTACATCAGCTTCCGTCTTCACGGAGATACCCAGATCCCGCAGCGAGGACTTCAAAATTTCAGATTCGGTGATCTTGGTACGCAGAGTGCTAAAGTGAGACATTGGATTTCCTCCTGTAGAGAAGTTGAGAGAAACGACAAACGTTAGGAAGTGTTTACGCCGATCGCTAAGCGGTTGGAATGCCAACGGATACGGCTCTTTGGACTAGACTGCTAGCTTCTGTTGCTAGCCTTTCCTCGCCTGTTGGGAACCAGGAGAGAAAGCTTGTTAGAACTCCAGCCGCTGATATTCAGCAACTGAAGAAGCAGCAGGTCTTGCTCTTTGTCCTGCCCAATCTCTCAGGGCAGTCACCTGCTCACTCATGGTCTTGGAGAGCGGCATCGTGGCTCGAATCGCTGCAATAATGTCCAGTTGGGTGAATTCCCTATCCTGGGCAAATGCTTCGTACATTGCAGCAACAAGTGCCTGCTCAATCTCCGCACCTGAAAACCCTTCGCAAACCTTCACCAGTTGATCCAGGTCAAAGCGGCTAATATCGCGCCGACGCTTGGACAGGTGAATCTTGAAAATCTCTTTGCGCTCCTCATTGTTCGGCAGATCAACGAAGAAAATTTCGTCAAATCGTCCTTTTCTGAGGAATTCTCCAGGCAAACGCTCAACCCGGTTTGCCGTTGCCATTACAAATACAGGCGATGACTTTTCCTGCATCCAGGTCAGGAAAGAACCAAAGATCCGGCTGGAAGTACCTCCATCAGAATCCGCTGACCCTGCACTACCTGCAAACGCTTTGTCAATTTCATCAATGAACAGAATCGCTGGGGAGATTGACTCAGCCGTTTTTAGCGCATTTCTCAAATTTGCTTCTGATCGACCCACCATTGAGCCATCGTAAACTCGTCCCATATCTAACCGCAGCAGCGGCAGACCCCAGAGGCGGGAAGTTGTTTTTGCAATGAGCGACTTTCCACAGCCCGGAACACCCAGAATCAGCATCCCTTTTGGCTGAGGCAATCCGTACTCTCTTGCCCGCTCGGTAAAGGCGTTCGATCGCTGGCGCAACCAGTGCTTTAGCTCCTCTAGTCCGCCAACCGCATCTAGGGTTTCATCTTCTTCGATGTACTCCAGAATGCCATTGCGACGGATAAGCTGCTTCTTCTCAGTTAAAACGATATCTACTTCAGTCTCCGTCAACCGCCCAGACATTACATATGCCTTGCGATAGACTTTTTCAGCTTCATCGCGAGTTAAACCCAGCGTTGCTTTCAGCAGCTTCTCACGCGCTTCGGTCGAAATCCGAGTCGGGTCAGGGCGACCCAGGCGAGCCCGCTCACGCTGCTCACGCTGAATTTGGTCTAGTTGATGAGTGAGTACTTGATTCAGCTCTTCCAGAGAAGGCAGGGCATAATCTACCACCACCACCTCTTTTTCTAGCTCAATCGGCACAGTCTGTACTGGAGACATGAGAATAATTGTCTTCTGGGCATCCTTGAAGCTCGCGATCGCATCTCGCAGCCAGCGCGTGACACCAGGCGAATCAAGGAACGGGTGCAAATCTTTAAAGACGTAGAGACCGGGTTCCTTTTGACGTACTACCCACTCGATCGCCGCTTCAGGAGCAACGGTATTGTGCTGAGTAACATTTCTGGGTTGACCATACTCAACAATTCCGTGAGTCATCGTCCAGACAAAAATTCTTCGAGATGGCTTTGTCTGCACCAGCGATGAAATTGCTTGCTCTGCCCGCTCCTCCTCAGACGTGACGAGGTAGATCAGAGGATATTGAGCCTGAACTAGAATATTAAGTTCTTCTTTCATAACCATGACCTATTAAGAGACGGTGCAGATGTCAGGAGTAGACAACTGCCAAACTGGGTAACAGAAGTCCAACGCTGAAAAAGACAATTTCACGTTCAAATCAAAACTACTGAAGCAAGCAAACTTTTAATAACAAGAAGAACCTAGCAGGGAACCAGTTCGCCCTCGCCTCGCTGATCGGGAGAACCCTTTGGAAGTCGCTCTACCGATGCTTCTTCGTCTAACGGAATCTCCGCTTGACCGCTCAGAGCCGCCATCTCTCCCTCTTTCAGAACGAGCAAACTTGCACATTCGGGGCAACTGTAAACCCGGTGAGTTTGCCCGTGAGCTGCTTCTACCTCATCAACTACTTCAGAATGAGTGAGATAGAAAACAATTGCACGCTCTGCGATTGTGGACATCGGCTCTAATTCAACTGCGGAACGAATTTTGAGCTGGCGGTGCAGGTCTGGAGGAAGGTATAGCGTAACTTTGTGCTTGTCTTGCATAACAACGACTATTTATTGAATACCCGGGTATGTATGACACGATAAACGGCAAAACAGGTACTGTCAAGACGGCTTGCTGTCATGACAGCATTATTGTTACATCGCTTAACATAAACCCAAAAGTGCTTGAAAACCAACCATTTCCCAACCTCAAAAGTTCAAAAAATCATCTCTCGACCGAGTGATATTGCTCTGATTTAACCAGGAATTCTAAAAATAGAAACTCCTATAAATCGTGAAGCATCAACTCCACCCGACCAGCCTTACCTTTCCATTTTGAACTTAGAAAAGGCTGGCTCTCTGTATAGTTTGGTGGAAATGATTCTATATCGGTGTGCTGGGAAAATTCAGGCAAGAATCCAAAGTAAGCTGCTTAAAAATTAGCCGCTCTAAGGTTAGCCGCCTTTAGGTATGAGCATTCCTTGTGTCTATCTAGCCGATCGCTAGCTTGAACTGCTGAGATAGACGCGCTGTTCTTGAAGCACCTGATGATACAGCACCTCAAGCTGGGTAATGTTTTGGCTGAGGGTATAGCGATCGAGAACACGCTGACGGGCTTTGCGCCCCAGGAGCATGGTCAGTTCTGGGTGATCCTGGAATAGGGGCAAAAGCGTTTGAAGCTGAGTCGCAACTCTTTGCGTACTGAGAACCACTCCTGCGCCTTTTTCCAGCACTTCACCATCTGCACCCGCATCAGTGGCAAGGCAAGCAACCCCACAGCTCATCGCTTCCAGCAGCGACAGAGATAGCCCTTCCACCAAAGACGGCAGAATAAACACATCCGAGCCGCGCAGGATTTGAATTCGCTGCCGCTCGTCAGCTACAAAGCCTAACCAGATAACACCTTGCTCCTCGCCATAGGTACTCATAAGAGACGGAGCCAGCGGACCATTGCCTACGACCACTAACTTGCTGTAGCAGTTCATTTCTGCCTGCTTCCAGGCGCGCAGCATGGCTTCGACGTTCTTTTCGACCGAGATGCGCCCCTGATAAACAAAGATACGCTGTGCCTTGAGTTCTGCTTTTAGCTTGGACAGCCCAGGCGAGTATTTGTCGGCATCCACACCGTTTGGAATTACGGCAAGCCGCTGCTTGGGAACCCCCAGACGAATGAGCAGATCGCGCTGAAGCTTAGAAAAGACGATCGTGCGATCGTAGTTTGCTAGCGAAGGGGCATAAAGCTGATAAGTAAGGTGCTGAGTCCCAGAGGTAAAATTTCTCGCTTTACGGGCAAAGGCGGGATGAAAGGTAGCAACCAGGGGTAAGTTTAGCTCCTGACAGATTTCCGGCAGCAGAAAGTCGAGGGGCGACAGCGTGAGCGACGCATGAACTAGATCGGGCTTTAGCTGGCGAAGTGCTTCGGTCAGCACCCGACTCGATTTCGGCGAAGGAATGGTATAGATTTGGGACTTATAAAGAAAAGGAATCGAGACTTCCTGGCAATCTCCCCATTCGTTCGTCACGCCCGTCTCTTCTTGGGCGAAATGGAGAAAGCTGACTCGGTAGCCTCGGTCTAAGAGCGCGTTAGTCACTTCTCGACCGTAGGTGACGTTGCCACAAAACGGAGATTTCTTTCCTATCCAGGCAATGTGCATTCAACAGGATTCACTTAATCAGGATCATTAAATCTTGTATTAAGGATTTTAGTGTGTCCTGTCCCTTCTGCAACATTCTACTTCCGAGAAATTGACCAGGTGAGCGTTCCACCCCCGATTACCAGCACGGCTAGTCCCAGAAACACTGCCCGCAGCCCAAAGAATGTTTCTGCTACCCCTGCTAATGCCAACGGCAGGCTCAGCGCAATGTTAATAGCATTGTTTTGTAGCCCAAACACCTTGCCGCGCATCTCTTCTGGGGTTTCTTCCTGAATAGCGGTCTGCATGGGAATTCCGGCAATCGCCGCACAAGACCCAAGCAGCACCAGCAGCGGCAGCATAATGATCAGACGATGAGCCGTCACCGCAATCAGGGCAAGCGCAACACCCATGCCGATCGACCCATACAGGCTCAACTGACTGCGCGTAAACCGCTGCCCAAATTGTCCGACCACCACTGCCCCAATCGCCATTCCTACGCCGCCAGCCGCCAGCAAAAAGCCAAACTGGGAAGATTTGATTTCCGGCATGACTTCTGCCAAGCGCACTGCCAACACCGCCAGAGCCGCAAAGGTCGAGAACAAGATTACCAAATGCAGTAGGGCTGCCCGAACGTGGCTCTTCTCCTTCAGATAGCGCAACCCGTCGCGAATGTTATTCCAGACATCAGGTAGGGATTCGTCGGAGTCGATCGTCTTTTCATTCGTTTGCAGGAAGATTAGCATCAGTCCCGCAATCACATAGCTGCCGCCTACTAAAACTTCTTTCCCGATCGCTGGAGGCAGGTGAAACTGAGCGGCGATCGGTGCAGCAATCATATCTGCCAGAGCCAGCAAAGGTTCTCCTAGGGCAAATCCCACAATCACCGATGCCATCATCGTCATGGTGTAGAGCGAGTTTGCCGAGAGCAAATGACGGCGATCGACAATCAGCGGAATCACTGCCTGCTCAGCCGGAGCAAAAAACTGCGTCAGCGTTGAGACCAGGAACGTCACGCCCAGCACTATCAAAAATCCTACAGGCAGACCGCCCAAAGCACTCCAGCCCTGCGAAATCCAGAGCAGAAACGGCACACTTAGCACCAGTCCGCCCCGCAGCAGATTCGTGGATACCAGCACTGCCCGCTTGCGCCAGTGATCGACAAAAACCCCAGCGATCGAGCCAAACAGTACAGCGGGAATCGTGAACGCGATCATCAGCGATGATACCCAACCGCTAATCGATTGATCCGCTGCCTGAAAGCGATTGGCAATCAGAGCGATCATCAGCACTAAATAAACCTTGTCAGCAATTTGAGAAAACACCTGCCCGCCCCAAAGGGTAAGGAAGGCGCGGTTCTTTAGCACGGGCACCAATCCCGGCTCCGAAGCGGTTGCCTGCTGGCTCTGATCGCTGCCATGAGAACCGTTGCCGTTCCCCCCAGTACCATTGGAGCCGTTTAAGTGATTTCCTGCTGCTTTGTTTCCCTGCTCAGACCGACCGAGGTGAGTTTGACCGTCCCAGGTTTTCTGCGACGAGTCCGAAACGGTAGACTGCGAAATGACACCGAGGTCAGCAGATGGATCAAAACGATCGTCTCCATCGGCACATAGCACATAGTCCGGTAGCCGAGACGAAGAAGGACTGGAATTCTGACGGTTGACTTGTCCCAGATGCGGCTGTCCCAGGCCCAACTGTCCTGAGTCCGCTGCCATGCCTCCACACCCTTCTCCAATCCCAGGATTAAGCGGATTAGATCGAGAAATGGACGCTGAAGTTGGGAGATTGTCAAACGATCGCATCATAGTTTCTGGAGAGAAAGGTCACTAGCCGGAGCAAAACAGGGATCAATCAGGGTAGCCGAGCGAATCGGTCGGTCAAAGTGATATTGAGCATAGTGACGCAGAATCCGCTCGATGGGAAGCCAAATCTGATTAGAAGCAAAGGCGGGAGGGTCAGCCTGCATCAGTGTTTCTAGCAAGTCGGGTTTCGTCAACTGCTGAAGCAGGTATAGCTCGATCGCAGTGATTTGGGCATGTAGCTCTGGGGGAGTTTGGGTGAAATTTGTAGTGCGATGCGAAGCAGTTCCCTCGTGGGGGTGATCTGAAAGAATCTTCGGCGCACCAGACGGGGCTTTACGCGGAGGAGCCGTGTCGAGACGCAGATTGGCCAACTCCGACAGCAGCACCACACCACCCGCAACACTGCTAAAGCCCGTGCGCCAATCTGGGTCAGAAAAATCAGGAGTAATTTCTTTTTGAGTGACACCGCAGCGAAACACCTGAGGCGCAATTCCGGCAAGGGCCAGCAGATGAAACATGGCGTGAACCAGACAGGGCAGCGTCACAATTCCGGATAGCGTTTCCAGTCGGGTCAAATGTTCGCACAGCAAGTGAAATAAATCTGCCTGAGACTGCTCGCTGAGAGCTTGATAGAGGGCAAGCTCCGCCAGATATTGAGCTGCTGTGAGCTTTTTCAGATCCTGGCTCAGCCCGGGAAACGACTCGACGGTTTCTGCCTGAATCACTTTATCTAAATTCTTGCCGCTGACAATCAGCAAATTATTCACCACAAATAAGCCGCTGCGTCCACCCAAACTGGACTTATGCTTGCGTGAACCAGGCGCGACCACTCGCAGTAGCCCCAATTCCTCGGTCAGAATCGTCAGCAGCCGATCGGACTCACCCAGGGGCGTACTCTTGAGATTAATTCCGATCGCCTTGTAGGTTCCGCTCATAGTCCTTCCGCGTGTCGCCTCCCCTACTTCAGGGTATCGCGTTGGCGCATGAGTTCGACGCCTCGCGAAGTGCCCAACCGGGTTGCGCCTGCCACAATCAGGTCGATCGCTTGCTCAACGGTACGGATTCCCCCCGCTGCTTTGATGCCTACCCGGTCTTTAGTGAACTGCTTAAGCAGCTTAACGTCCTCGATCGTTGCGCCGCCAAACCAGCCCGTACTCGTTTTCAGGTAAGCCACTCCTGCATCTAAACAAACATCGGCTGCCATTTTTTTTTCGTCGTCGATCAGCAGTGCCATTTCCAAAATTGCCTTCACAGGCTGGCCTAACTCACAGATTTCTGCCAGTTCATGGTGCAGCTCGTTGGTTTTGCCGACCTTTAGCCAGCCTAAATTGAGCACCACATCCAGCTCGCTGGCTCCGTTTTCGACGGCTTCCTGAGCCTCATAAAGCTTGACTGCCGAAGTCGTTGCACCTGCCGGAAACCCGATCACCGTGCAAATTTTAGGAAACTTATTACGCAGGATCTCGACTGCCTGCTTCACATGGGTAGGATAGACACAAACTGTCGCAAACTTATAGCGATCGGCTTCTGCACAACAGCGTGAGACATCCTCAGGGGTTGCCGTTGGAGTTAGCAGGGCATGCTCGATAAAGCCAGCGAGATCAATTTCGGGGTGTGAGTCAGCCATAAAGGACCTTTCGCTTCCCTTATCACTTTTATCAGAAAAGATACAGAAGCCTGTATTTCTCAGGCTTGATTCTGCCCAGTTTCATGTAAAAAGCCCTGCAAAAGGCTGAGATCCGTGTTCTACAGCACAGCCAATCAGTAGGGCTACGCTATGCTGTGAGTAGGTATCGCCTTATTTCTCACACTCACAGCAGTTTTGCAGGTAACTATGACTTCTCCTTCGTCCGCCCCCGCTTCGTTTTCGGATGATTTGATTTGGGACAACCTCAAGCAAGCCATTACAGCCAGTTCTGGTTTCCACCGGTGGCAGGCAGAACGATCGCTGACGTTCCATACTGCTGAGCAGACCCTTGACCAGCTCGTTAGCCGCTACCTGCGCGAGACCCTGGAAACTTTAGCCTACTAATATAAAAGCTTGTAAAAAAGCTTGCAATAAGAATGAGCCTCCAGAAATGGAGCTGGAGACGATCGCACAAGACTGCTCTTACCTAGCTGCTCTTATTAAGAGAAACGAGTTCAAAGAGAGAAACTGGTTCAAACGAGCAAATTAGAATAAGCGAAAGCCCTCCAGGAGATTTTGCAGCCCTCCCTGGAGGGTATTTAGCAGCTCGGCGGCTTCTGCAATTCGATCGCCTTCGACCACGACTGCGCCCGCCGGGTAATTTTGCACCACTTCGATCAGGCTAATTCGATCGTCCTCGCTGGCAGATAGAACGAGAGCCGCCCGCATTGCCTGAGTATCGGCCGTCCGGGATGGGGTATGAACGTAATCACTTAGCTGCCGTAGGGTAACCTCACCCAGCGGACTGTTCAAAAAGCGATCGAGCGTAACCTGATCGACCCTAACCTCCCGGCTCAGGGCTTCCTGCACATCAGTCGGGTTTTGTCCCGATCGCTTCATCAGCCTTTCCAGCGTTGGTGATACCTCACCCTGCTCCGCCAGAGCCGTCAACTCCTCAACCGGAACCGACCCCCGAAAGATTTTGTACTTCCACGTCACCCGTCCGGCAGCCAGTGCAGTTGTTGCAGCCAGCGGCATGATTGCGCTTAGAAGTCCTGCAATCAGGGTCAGCATCCGGGATTGGAGTTTTGGCATGGTTTGTCTTCCTGAAAATGCAGAAGTTGAGCGGCGGTTTCAGTCTAGTGCTCGATTTGCTGGCGCATTTAACGTTCGATTTGCTGGCGCACTTAACGTTCGATTTGCTGGCGCACTTAACGTTCGATTTGCTGGCGCAAAATAATCTCGGTCGTCTGGCTGGCCTGGTTGCCCTCGATCGCCGTTGCCCGAATTCGATAGCGTAATCCCGGAACCGCAATTCTGGGCGGCGGAACTGTCACTTCAAACCGTCCGTTATTGTCTGCGGTAAATTCCCGATCAACAATCACTTCCCCACCTACGGGAACGCCGAGGACGGTCGCGCTGCCCAGGATATTTACCTGAACTCTCGCATTCGGTCGGGTTTGACCCACCAGCGTAAAGCCGTTTCTACCGACTCGTCCGCCGTCCTGATAGTTGGTGAATCGGGGTTGAAGTTCGGCAGTATTACCGCCCGTGTTGCCACCTGTATTTCCTCCGGGATTGCCGCCCGTATTTCCCCCTGGAGGTGTTCCGACCGAGGTATTAAAGGCAATAGGCTGAGCCACTGCCCCATAAACGGATTGGGTTTGACGACGCAGACGTGCCAGGATTGCCGTTTCCGCTGAGCGATCGCCCGACTGCACTGTGTAGTTGACCCGATACACGCCCGACGAAGTCTCCGTTGCAGGCAATTCACGTACGGTTCGTCCATCCTGAACCAGCAGCACCGAGGCTTGCAGTCCAGGAGTGCCATTGATCGTCACAGTCAGGGTTGAACCTGTATTCAGCGGTGCAACTCCGGCATTAGTGGTAACAGATGTAAGCTGAAGCGGCTGCCCCTGCACCGAGAAAGACCAGGCAAGCGTCCGCTGTTCGCCGTTGTTGTTGCGATATTCCACCCGCACCTGATTGACTCCAGAGGGCAAGCTCTGAGTAGGACGGTAGGTAAAGAAATTGGGCGTTACCGAGCTTTGGCTCGTCACATCCTGGCCGTTAACAAAGATGCGAACTGATCTGACATCGATCGTCCCAGAGGCGTCGAACTGCCCCGAGATAAAGGCATTGGGCGAAACGTTGGTGCTGTTGCTGGGCGGTGTGACTTCAACGACGCGCTGAGCAAGCGCAGGCTGAACCATTCCTGGCGCAGACAGCAGCATAGGTGAAGTGGTAAGCAGCACCCCAATGGCAGATAATCCCAAAAGATATGAGCGATTCATAGGTACTTTTGTAATAGTAGATGGAGTTTGTCTTTGGTTTCGACAGGAGCTTTGTCGAGGGGCGTAATAATGGCGTACTTTAGAGCAGAGTGAGCATCAGAGACAAACGGGGTTTCGCTGAGACGGCGCACCGTTTCTCGAATCACTCGTTGGGCGTTCACGGCATTTTTGGTGAGATTGGCGATCACGAGATCGACAGTCACGCTGTCGTGGTCAGGATGCCAGCAGTCGTAGTCGGTGACAAGGGCAAGGGTGGCATAGGCGATTTCGGCTTCCCGCGCCAGCTTTGCTTCGGGCAAATTCGTCATGCCAATAATCGTTGCGCCCCAGCTTCGATACAGATTGGATTCTGCCTTGGTCGAGAAAGCCGGACCTTCCATACAAACGTAGGTTCCACTCCGGTGCAGTGTGACATCGGGCAAGTCTAGACTCTCGATCGCCTCAGACAACACGCCCGCCAGCTTGTGACAAACCGGGTCGCCGAACGCAATATGCGCCACAATACCTTCGCCAAAAAAGGTCGAGGCGCGATTTTTAGTGCGATCAATAAACTGATCAGGAATCACCATATCGAGGGGCTTTGCCTCCTCCCGCAGTGAACCGACTGCCGACGCTGAAATCAAATATTCCACGCCGAGCTTCTTCATTGCATAGACGTTTGCCCGAAATGGAAGTTCCGACGGCGTCAGCGTGTGATTGCGGTTATGCCGTGCCAGAAATGCCACCCTGGTTCCATCGAGCGTTCCGACAATCAGCGCATCCGAGGGCTTCCCAAAGGGCGTGTCAATTTCTACTTCCTCAACGTCCTTGAGTGCTTCCATCTTATAAAGGCCGCTGCCGCCAATAATGCCAATTTTGATCGGTTCCATAAATTTTCCTGTAGTTATTTGCTGCCACAAGCCTGAGTATTTTACGACGATGACCGTCCGAACTGCCTCTCTAGCTCATTAATTCTGAGTTGCCGTGTAACAACAATTTTGTTTTGTTGGTGGTTAAAGGTTTTAGTTCCATCAATCAGGTCAATTAAATGCAAGTCAATCCGGGGAAACTTTGAAGATTGAAGGAATTTCGGCTTTCACAAAGATAAGGAAGTGAGGTGGACTAAATCTAGCGATTCGAGCATTGGTAGAGCGATCGCCGCACAGAGTTCGTCAATTCCGCAAAAAACACTGCTCTCCAGCGTTGCTGCATCATGCATGGAGTACCTCTCATACTCCTCCAATATCCGCTGCGATCGCTTCAGTACTTTCCAAATTCCCGTAAAATCAGGAAGTTCAGTGTTTGGGACAGCAACATCGTGTTAGCAGCAGTTTTGTACGGTCAGGAAGATTTGCGGCTCGAATCGGTTGCCGACCCAACTCCCGCCCCGGGAGAAGTCATCATTCGCGTCAACGCAGCAACCACCTGCGGCACCGATCTCAAAGTCTGGCGCAGGGGTGGTCATGCCCGAATGCTTAAGCCTCCGACCCTGTTTGGACATGAAGCTGCCGGACAAATTGTGGCACTGGGCGAAGGCATAACGGGATGGAAGGTGGGCGATCGCGTTGTGGCAAATAATTCTGCACCCTGTCACGAGTGCTTCTTCTGCAAAAAACAGGAATATTCCCTCTGCACTGACCTGTGCTTCAACAACGGTACATTCGCCGAGTACCTCAAAATCCCTGCCCCGATCGTCCGAGACAACCTCCTCCCGATTCCTGAAGGACTCCCCGATGCGCTGGCAGCTTTGACTGAACCGCTTGCCTGTGTACTGCATGGCGTCGCACGATCAAATGTGAAACCGGGCGACCGCGTAGTTGTGTTGGGCGATGGAGCGATCGGGCTGATGTTTGTGGCAGCATTGAGCTTGGGTTACACGGGCAACCGAG
>NZ_JACJOR010000480.1:0-5490 GCF_014695615.1 Leptolyngbya sp. FACHB-711 | reverse complement strand
ACTTAAGTTGGCATCCACCAGATTTGCGCTTGTCAAATTTGTTTCAGTTAAATTTGCCCCAGTCAGGATTGCACCCGTGAGATTTGCCTGACTCAAGTTTGTTTTGGTGAGATTTGCCTTTGTTAAATTGGCACCGCTGAGATTAATGCCAGCCAGGTTCAGGTTTCTCAAATTTGCTGCCATCAGGTTCAGGTTTCTGAAATCTCGTTGTCCTGCTGAATAGCGGCTGCAAAGTTCTTTAGTATTCATAGTCAAATATTTCCAGAATAAATGAATTAGATCGCCCTTAAACTCAATTCCCAATTATGGTCGAAACTTTCTCTTGCGCTGTTTATGCTTTGCAAGCTCTTTGCGCTTCCGTTTTTCGATTGGGGTTTCAAAATGGCGATGCTTCCTCATATCTGGAAAAATTCCTGCTCTGGAAACTGCTCGCTTAAATCGACGCAATGCTGACTCAATTCCTTCATTCTCACCAGGAATAACTTGGGTCATTCAATTTCCTTATTTAATTAGATCAACTAAGGCTGGTGAAGAAAAATGCTTGCTTCTAAAAAGCCACCAACCAGCCTTAGACTTGAGCGTTCAAAAAGCGATGATTTTAATTCCCGAATTTAGTAGCGTCGAGAAGAATTACCCCGGTTGCCCCAACCGCCGCCGCCACCGCCGCCAGAACCTCTTTCTTCACGGGGTCTTGCTTTATTGACTTTTAGATCGCGTCCCATCCATTCTGCGCCGTCAAGTGCTTCGATCGCGGCAGTTTCTTCTGCATCGGTTCCCATTTCAACAAAAGCAAATCCACGGAGCCGACCTGTTTCGCGATCGGTCGGAAGTTGAACTCGTTTCACCGTTCCGTATTCTTGAAAAACCTGATTCAAACCATCCTCCGTGACCTCGTAGGATAGGTTGCCCACATAAATTGACATAAAGATTCTCCAAAACCATCAATGTAGAGAATTAGATTCGGAGAAACGCTGGTGGAACGAATTACACGCCCGAAAATAAGCCTTACCTAAGACGGTAACACAGAATAAGAAATCGTGGAGAACAGGGGAGGTGACAGAACGATCGCGATTCTTGCCACTTCTGACCCAATGGTGCTGTCTTAATCCTAGCCGGTTAAAGCTGCTCATTATGCTTCAACGTTCAACAATTCAGTGATCCCGCTGATCAAAAGGTCTGGTTCGATCGGCTTTGCCATATGGCGTTGAAATCCGACCTGTTGTGCCTGTTGCTGATCCCCTTCTGAGGCATAGGCGGTCAGGGCGATCGCCGGAATTTGTCCACCTAAAGCGGGTGCAAGTGCCCGGATCTGCCGCATGAGCATATAGCCATTCATCTCCGGCATTCCAATATCGCTGAGCAGCACGTCCGGCGGGGATCGCGTGAGTGCCAAAAATCCTTCTGTTGCAGTCGAGGCAGTCGTGACATTGGCTCCTGCCTGTTTCAAAACAAACGCAACAAATTCTCGCGAGTCCATTTCGTCATCAATCACCAGGACGCGCAATCCGCTGAGAGGATGAGGGGATAAGACGGTGAGGGAATGGGTTGCTCCCCGTTCCCCCGTTTCCCCATCTCTCCCACTCCTTAACAGCGGCAGTTTGACGGTAAACGTCGCTCCCAACCCTTCTCCAGGACTTTCAACTTGCACTGTGCCGCCGTGCAGTTCGACAATTTGCCGCACGATCGCCAGCCCCAACCCCAGTCCGCCAAATTTGCGCGTGGTTGAGCCGTCTTCCTGTCGGAAATACTCAAACACATGGGGCAGAAAGGATGGACGAATGCCCACGCCATTATCAATCACTCGAATTTGCGCAAACTGATCGAGCTGACGCAATTCGACAGTCACGTTTCCGCCCGCTGGCGTGAATTTAACCGCATTCGTCAGCAAGTTCCACACCACCTGCTGTAAACGGGCTGCATCGCCCGAAACCGGAGCAATCGCCGAATCAAGGTCAGGCAAGATGTCGATGTTTTTGGCTTCGGCTGCCAGCCGCACCGTTTCGATCGCCGACGAAATCACAAACGCTAAACTGACCGGCGCCGCTGTAAGAGATAACTTGCCCTGCATAATGCGGGAAATGTCGAGCAAGTCTTCAATGAGCTGCGATTGCAGTTTGGCATTGCGTTCGATCGTGTTTAAGGCTTCAGCTTGGCGAGCAGGGGCGAGTTTGCCGGTTTGCAGCAGGCGAGTCCAGCCCAGAATGGGGTTCAGGGGCGATCGCAGCTCGTGGGACAGCACAGCGAGAAACTCGTCTTTGATGCGGTTTGCCTGAGTTAACGCTTCGGCGCGAACCTGTAGCTCGGTGAGCAGGCGCGATCGTTCTAAAGCTGCTGCCACCTGAGCTGCCACTGCCTGCATTAACTCCAGTTCGTCGGGGGTAAAGCGGTCGCGCTGATACGTCCCCAGCCCCAGCGTACCCATCACTCGATCGCCTACGATGAGCGGATGACTAGCATAGGCTCTGATGCCCAACGACTGAAGCGGTAAGGCAAGCGGTTCGGTGGCTTCCAGGACATTTTCAACCACGATCGGACAGCGACGCTGCACTGCATTGCCACACACTCCCTGACCCAACTCTAAAAATTGAGCGGCGGCAGCAAGGTCTTCTGAAATTCCGCCATAGGTATGCAATTCTAATTGCTGCTGCTCTTCCTGGAAAAAGTAATTGAAGTAAACTTCAAGCTGCAAATGCGCTGCGATTTTTTCAAACAATGTCGCTAAATAAACCTTCGGGTCTTCAACAATCAGCAAATTGCTGGCAGATTCTGCCAACAGTTTAAACTGTTCATTGCTCGCGTGAATCGCCGCTTCTGCCTGTTTGCGATCGGTAATATCTGCCAGTGCTCCCGGAAAGGCGATCGGCGTGCCATCTGGGGCATACTCGACCTGACCTCGTGCCTTAACCCATCGCTCTTCGCCAGCCGCAGTTTGAACCCGGTACTCTGCCGTGTACACTTCACCTGTTTCGATCGCCTGTTGAATTTTCGCTGAAACGTGAGGACGGTCTTCCTCGTGCATCGAATTGATAAAGAACTCGATCGGCAATCCTTCTGCCGTGGCGATCGCAACATCTACGTTAAATAAACCAGCAAACGCCGAGTTCACAACGATCCGATTGGCAGAAATATTCCACCGCCAGGTATAAACGCCGCCTGCCACTAAAGCTGCTTCGAGCTGCACATGGGCTTCTCGCAGATCTTGTTCAGCTTTTTGGCGCTCGGCTTCATGCTGCTTCACGGCGGTAATGTCTCGCGAAATTACGACAAGCTGCACAACCTGTCCGACGGCATCTCGCACTGGCGTAATCACGCTATCCCACCACTTGGGCGTGCCTTTCACAGTCGGAAGATAGCCTTGAAATTGTCCGACATTTCCTTCTGTGGCGGCAGCGATCGCCGCTTGTGCCTTTTCCCGATCTTCGCCCTGCCATCGCTCCAGCCAACGGGTATGCAAAATCGAACAGAAATCATCGATTTCCAGTAGCCGTAGCCCTCCCGGACTGATATAGGAAATTTCGGTGTTTAACGCTAGAAGTTTGATGCAGTCTTGACTGCTCTCTAGAATGCGATCCTTTAGCTCCTCACTTTCTCGTAAGGCGGCTTCAGACTGTTTGCGATCCTGTTCGAGGTGCTTTGCGACGGTGATATCGACAGCAGCCCCGTAAAAAACCTGTTCTTCAGGATAGGGCTGCGCTCTCCACAGCAACCATCGATAAGAGCCGTCTTTGTGTCGATAGCGGTTCTCAAAGGCAAAGGTTTCGCTGCCGGAGAAAAGGGCGTCGGCTTCCGAAACTGAGGGGCGGATATCGTCGGGGTGAACAAAATCAGTCCAGGGGCGAGAAGTCATTTCCGCCTGCGTCCAGCCCAGCATCCGCTCAAAGCTGGGGCTAACCCACTGAAAGTAGCCGTCTGTTTTTGTAATCACCTGCAAATCAGACGCGACGGCAAAAAATCGCTCCTGCTCTTGGTCGGACATTTTGCGATCGGTAGTGTTATTAAAAATGATCGCAACTCGATGGTGGTGCGCCCCCTCTACTTTGAAGACGTAGAAATCGTACCAGCCTTTCAGCGGCTCGGTATAAAATTGGTGGCGTTCGCCAATACCAGTCTGGACAACTCTTCCATAGGTTTCCCACCATTGGGATTCGTACCCTGGGTCAAGCTCGCGCAGTCGTTTTCCTACGAAATCCAGTCCGGTGAGGCGCTGCACAGCCGGATTTGCTTCAAGATAAAAAACATCGATTGGGCGATCGTTTTCGTCGAAAATCACATCTGCCAGAAGATAGCCTTCGTCGATTGACTCAAACAGCCTGCGGTATTTTTCCTCGGATTCGCGCAGGTCTATCTCCGCCTGCTGACGCTCTAGCTCGGTGGCAATGCGATTGGCAAAAACGGTTAACAGAGATTTCGTCAGATGAACGTCCTCTAGCGGCTTGCCATCCATCACGCTCAACAATCCCAGTGGATTACCGTTCGAGTCGAAGAAGGGAACCCCTGCATAGCTTTCGACCGAGAGCAGCTTCAGCAAGGGCGCCTGGGGAAAGAGAGCCTGCACATGGTGCGGATAGCAGCAAACTCTGCCCTGCCGAATCACTTCCCAGCAAGGCGTATCTTGCAGCGGGTATTGGAGATTATCAACAATTTGTCCCCCGGCACAGGTGGCGATCGTTTTCAACTGATGAGCGCTATTCTCATCAATCACACCGATGTAGACATAATCAGTGTTGAGAACCCTGGCAAAATGCTGCACCAATGCCTCGAAAAACGCTTCACCCGTCACCGATGCAAGTCCTTGCGTAATCTCCAGCAGGGCGTTGTCCACTTGAGCAACTTTTTGCGCTGCCAGTCGCAATTCCAGTTCATCCACCACCATTGCTGCCAGATCTACCAGAGTCGCTTCTTGCTCTGCAGTCAACGGCTCGTGGGGCTGGCCATCGAGCAAACAAAGCGTTCCCAACTGGAAACCATCCTGACTGATCAGCGGCGCACCTGCATAAAACCGCACCCCCGGTTCACTCTGCACAAAGGGATTACAGGCAAAGCGAGCGTCTTTTTGCGTATCGGGAATAATCAGCGGCTCATCGTTTAAGACGGCAAAGCTGCAAAACGTGGCATCTCGCGGCACTTCACTTGCGCCAAAGCCAACGCAGGACTTAAACCAGGCTCTCGACTCGTCAACCAGCGAAATGAGGGCGATCGGCATCTCAAATAGCCGTGCTGCCAGGCGGGTAATGCGATCGAAAGCGGCTTCGGGGGGCGTATCAAGAATCTTGTAGCGATGCAGGGCTGCCAGCCGCTCGGTTTCATTTTCAGGAATAGGAGTGGAAAGCGTGGACGGCAGGGTATCGGTCATAAAGAGCGACGAGGGCAGGGGGTGGGAGTTAGCGGGAGTCGTGTGCGGTAGCGGAGCGATCGCATTCCAGACCGGATTTTGAGGCAGAGCATCGGTCGCACTCCTGCTTCTGGTTCCCCAGATTTACTCAAACACTT
>NZ_JACJOR010000048.1:0-3961 GCF_014695615.1 Leptolyngbya sp. FACHB-711 | reverse complement strand
GAATGTCCAGATATCGCTGTGGCTTGACGCTGGAAATCAAAGAGCTAGAGAATCTTTGAAAACACCAGAAAATGTGATCCAAAAGACATCTCTCTTTTGTGACTAAACTCAATTTGAAGTCTTTCTAATGGAGCTACGATGCCTAAAATTCGTGCCGTTGTAGTTGAACCTAGCGCTCCTGAACGCTGGCTTGTGCGAGAAGTCGATGCCCCAATCCCTGCTGCTAATGAAGCTTTAGTCAAAGTGCAGGCAGTTTCCCTAAATCGCGGTGAAGTGAGACGGTCCCTGACGGCTGAGTCAGGCTGGCAGCCCGGATGGGATTTAGCGGGTGTGATTGAAACTCCTGCGGCAGACGGTTCCAGCCCACCTGTAGGAACGCGAGTTGTGGGGTTTGTTCGATCGGGAGCTTGGGGAGAGATAGTCGCGGTTCCAACAAATGCGATTGCCCTTTTACCGGATACCGTTTCGTTTGCTGAAGCAGCAACCCTACCTGTTGCAGGATTAACGGCATATCATGCGCTAAAACAGGGCGGACTCTTGCTGGGAAAATCTGTCTTGATCACAGGCGGATCAGGCGGTGTAGGCAATTTTGCTATTCAACTAGCGCGGCTATCCGCTGCAAAGGTCATTGCTCATTTGCGGCGATCGGATCAAGAAGCCGCAGTAAAAGCTGCAGGCGCACAGGCAGTGGTGATTGGGGAAGATTTGCCGTTAGATAGCGAATACGCTCCCTATGATCTCATAATCGAATCAGTTGGGGGCAAAACCCTTGCAGCGACGTTGGGATCGGTTGCACCCGATGGAACGGTTGTTTTGTTCGGTACGTCGGGCGGCAATGAGGTGACGTTTAATGCGCAACGCTTCTATGGTGTGAGCAATGGTGCAAGCCTGTATGCGCTGATTCTGTTCCATGAACTGAGACGAGAAACGGCATCGGTTGGATTACAGCGGCTCTTGGGACTGGTAGCAGAGGGACAGCTCAAGCCGCAAATTTCGGTCGAGGCTCCCTGGATGCAGGTTGCAGATATTGCTCGGCAATTACTCGATCGTCGCTTTCCAGGAAAAGCAGTTTTGTATTTTTGATTTCGGAAATTTCGCAAACTTGGAGAAGTCACTTTAATTAGGAGTCACAAGACTTTAGCTAAGGTGATTTAGTTAATGTGATTTAAGCAGCTTTATGTTCTTCTATCCTTAAAATTGTTACTCAAGCAACAACTTTTAGATCCAACTTTTCGAGCGAACATTACAGCTCATTGCGCTTTCAGAAAAAACAGAATTCGATTGCTTGACTTGAGGCAGTCGTCCCGTTACTATGCCTAGTATTCCTATTAAATACGGTAAATCGATCGACTTACAGCAATTTAATTTGAATGCTTAGGGTATTACAGTATTGCTTTTGCCATGGAAAGAGAAATTCGGCGGTAAAAGCAGTACTGATTTATTATTTATTGGGCTTTTATTGGGGTTAATACCACTGCTCAATGCCTCATGGAGTGACAAAGGAGGTAAAGAACAGACTGGATCAAGCTCATCACCCTTAAACCTAATCGAAAAAAGGGACGTTTTGGGGGTTTGAGAAGCATGAGTTTCCCTGCCCACTCTGACCACAGATCCATCCGGCTAATCCATAACTGTCTATACAGTCCAATGTAAGTAGGCAATCGCCACCAGCAGGACTAAAGCTTGGAACCGTTGTCCAGTTGCTCGATAGCTTTCCATGTTGTAGCCGCCCTTCTTCAAGTCTTTGAACATCGGTTCAGTCGAAAACCTTTTGGCGTAACTGTTGAGTGCAGCTTCAAGGCAGACGAGGTTGGTCAACAGATACCAGACTTGATTGGTTTGAGATTTCCGATAGCTTCGTCTCCAGCGGGTTACGAGATTAAAGCGACCAGACCCCTGCTGTCGCGTCACCTGCACTTGCACTTCAAAGCAGGCACTCCCCGGAAACTGGAGTAACTCGTTCAGGCGTTCAAACTGGGCGTCTGGACGAAACTGACGGTGGTGCTTTGAGGTAGACCAGCATGAATCCTACCTGCTGATGGCCCAACCCGTCAGCAAAGGCAATGCTGTGAAATTCTCGCTCTCCCAACACAATTGAGCGATAGCGTTGCATCAAAGCCAATACTGGATGCAGAACGATTTTTTGTTCAGACGCAGAACTTGAGCTACCTTGGTCGAGGCAGAAATCCAGTTAGCAACAGAATGAATTTTTGCTAAGTGCTTTATTCCTGCCCCGCCTACTTGAATGTTTTGAATCTCTTATGACAATCTTTCTATCTCCTTAATCTCTAACAGCTGCTCGGTTACAGCTTCATTATGCAATTCAACCGATTGCGGCAGTGGGTGCTGTTCTGGCATCGCCTGAGCCTGATGGTAGCCACACTAGTCTTCACTGGAATGCTCAGTTTCACGTTTTTGTCGAGAATACCATTCCCATACAGAACTCTTTCCGAGTAGCACTCGATTCGGTGAATCTGGTCCTCCAAATGCTCGATAGCCAGTGAGGATCGCACGAACTCGATCAGAGCAGCTTCCTAGTCCGGCATTTCCTCAAGGCTTCGTGGTTCTTGCTTGGGCTGCTGGTTCATCTTATGCCGGTAACGACTGGACGCCTCATAGACCTCCTTGCGTAAACGCTGAATCGATCCCAGCGGCTGATGTTCTGCAATACAATGCCAGGCATTAAACGATAAGACGTCATCCACGTACACCTGCCGGGCAGGGCTGTATGCTTCCTGTGTTGGAATTGTGATTCTGGCGATCGGCTGATAAAGACTTTCCCCTTCTGGCCACTCGATCGACGCATCCTCGATCGGCATCGTTTCTAGATTGGTGCAAAGCTGAACACGCAGTTCATACTCAGCGGACTGTTGTCGGAAGAACTCAACGATCAGGTTGCGCAGCGCAGAAGCATTGTTGGTATTAATGCGTTTGCCAATAAGCGGCTGAAGGCTGGCAGAGAGGGGAGCAATACTCAATTTAGCAATGTAATCTCCATAGCGCAGGGCAGCAGCAGTGTAATAGGTTTCCCCTAGAATATGAGTTTCAGGATGAGTAATGCCCAACGCTGTTGGATAGAGACTGATGCCTGCTTTTTCGGTTATCGCATTCACTAGGCGGGCAGCCGTTCCCAACAGTTGTTGCGCCTCCTCTGGGGCACTGACCACAACCTTTTCCTGAAGGAGCTGTTCCGGGAGAAAGCGAGCGATATTACCCGATGGAAAAACCGGACTGTTGATCAAGAGAAAATCCTGGGTGACGGCATCCGGCTCCAGTAGCTTCGGTTCTGCCACGCCAATGACCTTGATTGCCATGCCACGAAAGCAGGATAGACCATCGGGCATGATGTCACCCGGAACTGTCGAGAAGCGAATCATCACTGGGTAGGTGCCGGGCTCGCGGAATAATCCCTGTGCGAGGTGAACAGGCAAGTTGTCGTAAACAGTCAGTTCCCCCTTCAGTCCGCCATGGCTCTTCGCATGGGCACCCCGCATGGCATGGCGATGCTTGTCAAACACCTTCTGCCCCTGCCGGGCAACAGAGTCTAGGATTTCGCGGACGAGTCGATCCTCATCAGGTTGCTTGACTTCTACAGTCTGAGAGTAGCGGACGTACGGTTTGGGGTTGAGCATTGGGCGATCGATTCGAGTGGGATCTAAACTTATACATCTGTAGTTTAAGGATTCGTCCCTGGCTCCTCTACTTCATCCTACTTAAGGAGGAAATGAATCAGAAGGCATAACACTCTCGATGACTGTATCGAATTGCTAAACCAAACATCTGTATCTTGGGAAAAGCACAAACTTAGGGAATACTAAACCCTCGTACTACGGGTTTTGTTCTCTAAGCGGTTGTGTCGCAAAAACAGCCGCTGGTAAGGTAGACAAGCCCCGTTATGCCTTCTCGCCCTCCGATGGCTACTGCTGCTCTGTTCAAGTGGCGGCATTTCTTGCCTGAAATT
>NZ_JACJOR010000479.1:0-1679 GCF_014695615.1 Leptolyngbya sp. FACHB-711 | reverse complement strand
CGCGACGCCATTTCACTCATATAGCCCACGTAGTGACCCATAAGAAAGTAAACCGATATCAGCGCTGCTGCCGCCGAAGAAACCAAAAACCCCGCTAGCATCAGTGAGAACTCGCGATGCTGGATGGCTTCCTGCATCAGATGCAGTGCCCAGGCGACCAGTCCGATCACGATGACGAGGAGAAAAACCATGTTTCCTTAAGACGCTGTTAAAATTTGTAATATTTATATATGTTAACAGCTTCTCAAAAAAGTGTCCCTAAGTCTATTTGCTCATTTAGTGTGTGAATTTGCCGAGCGACTCCACAGAGGCGCCAAAATGCTGCGGGTATCTCTGCAGTGCGATCGTGAAAAGTGTTATTAAATCAGGGCTTGGCGCGTTTGCGGTTCTAGGGTGGCTGAGTGAATGCTTAAGGAAGAGCAATCAGTTCATTTAATAATGAGTATCTAACTAGTCTCATCCTCGTAATCTATCTAAATGAAGAAAGCTAAAAGGGGAAAGCGACGTGAGATGAAATAGGACAACAGCAGGGTCATGAACGATCGGGTGCAGCAGGATGGCTGTGAGGATGACTTGGGGTTTTGTATGGAAAAAAGCAGCTTAAAGCTTAATTCAGGATTGTAGTTGTCGTCTAAACCGCTCCCAAACCCTGCAATTAGGGAACCTAGTCCCCTTAGGATTCTCAAAGTCCCTGTTCATGGCTAATTTAGGAGCAAGATAGCACCTCGAACACTCTTCAAACCTCCTCTAATCGGTCAGTCCATTTCCCTACTGACGCACTAGAATGCTCTTCTCAGTAAGATAAGACTTAATTTCAGCAACGGTAAGGTGCCCATAGTGCAGCAGTGAAGCCAGTAAGGCTGCCTCTGCTTGACCTTCGGTTAACGCTTCATAAATGTGCTGACAGTTGCCCGCGCCACCCGAAGCAATCACCGGAATCTGCACATTAGCGGCGATCGTGCGAGTTAGCTCCAGGTCATAGCCCGCTTGGGTTCCATCTGCGTCCATGCTGGTTAGCAGCAGTTCTCCGGCTCCGCGCTGCTCGACCTCTTTTGCCCAAGTCACGGCATCCTTGCCCGTATTTTCCCGCCCGCCTCGGACATAGACATCCCACCCTGGATTTGCCGGATCTTCCCGTCTGCGGGCATCGATCGCGATCACAATGCATTGATTGCCAAACCGATCGCTGGCTCGATCAATTAAATCAGGGTCACGAACGGCGGCTGAGTTAAGGCTCACTTTATCTGCCCCGGCTCGTAACAATTTTTTAATAGTTTCTAAGGATTGAATGCCGCCGCCGACTGTTAGCGGGATAAATACCTGCTCTGCAGTGCGATAAACCACGTCGTAAATAATGTCACGGTCTTCATGGGTTGCCGTGATATCCAGAAAAACTAGTTCGTCTGCCCCTGCCTGGTTGTAAATCTGCGCCAGCTCCACGGGGTCACCCGCATCCCGCAAATTAACAAAGTTAACCCCCTTAACGACTCTTCCTGCTTTGACATCAAGACAAGGCAAAATCCGTTTTGCCAGCATAGTTCTCCTACCCCCCTTCCAATTTTGATCGCTGCTGTAAGCAATTCAGCTTGAGTGTGAATCAACAGGATGAGTTAACGCAAACAACTGGCAGTTTAACCAGACCTCTGCTCAATATCACCATCTGTCCTCACTCAACCTTC
>NZ_JACJOR010000478.1:0-36659 GCF_014695615.1 Leptolyngbya sp. FACHB-711 | reverse complement strand
TGAAGAACTCAACATCGACAAAGACGGCAACCCGATCGTCAACAATCCGAACCTGTAATTAGGGTTGTTCTACCGGGATTCGTTGATCTAATTCCCTAAATCTGAATGCAAAAACTCATAGGTCAGGTAATTTTTGCGCCTGCCTGTGAGTTTTTATTGTTGAAGTTATGCTGATAATTAATCCGGCTCGATTGCTTATCATTGCTGACGTACGGGGCGCATTGAACAGCTAGAACGGTAATACAAGGAAGTCAAGTCGGAGAATCAATTGCTCAAGGAGCCGTTGCAGCCCAATAGCAAGAACTCATCTAAGCCCCCGTTTCAAGATCGAGGCAAAGGCTTTAAGGCAAAAGGCAAGCAGCAGGGGAAAAAGAATCCAGGGAAGCGGGGCACGAGGGACATAAGCGATCGTTGTATTCAATCAGCAATGCCCGAATTCTTACCCTTCAGGAAGGATATTTTTCACAATTAGCAGGCAGTTGCGCTGATCTTCTGTTCGCCAATAAGCCAGCCCATCAGCAATTTTTTCCATCAGCCGTAAACCGCGCCCTCCTTCAGCCTGCTCTGGAACCAAAGGAGCTTTCTGGAGGAAATTCTCCAGGTCAAATTCGGCTCCATAATCCCAGATGCGGATTTCGAGTGTGGTTCTATTGAACGTCACCTCGATTTCGATCGGCGTATCAGCGGGCTTGCTGCAATGGGCATATCGCACAGCATTGGTGAAGGCTTCTGCGAGCGCAATCTGGCACTGAAGCCAAATCGTACGAGGCAGAACCGGGCAAGCAAGCTGCTCAAACCAGGAAAGCACCTGCCCTAGAGAGTTTAGATCAGTTTTAACTTGGGTACGAACTTGCAGGGTATGAAGTTGAGCTAGTAGATTCACGAACGTAGACTCGCAGGTCAAGCATCAGAACTACATTAATGGGCGAAGTTTTGATATCCGTTCACTCTTTAACTTATTGTATTGCAGCTACAGCAGTCCTTTATAAGCTTGTCGGTTGAAATCACCTTCCGCTCGTTAACTCCAGCACCCTCATGTCAATTTGTAATGAAACGTCCTGCAACCATCGACGGTACTCAATAGTTGGCAGGACAACTCAGGATTCCAATGTTATTAGTTGAGGTTACTTTCAGGCCATTTTGTAGAATTAGTCAGCCAGTGTAAGCGTCAGGAATAAGCTCTTCAGAAGTTGCTCGACTTCGCCCACCCTTGGTAATAAGGCGTTTTTACAGGCTGGAGTTTCTTTTGCAGAATTCGGGGAAGGGTGATGAACCAGATTAAAGTTGCTATCAACAAGACAAGCCAGGAAGTAACGTCTGTTTTTGAAGTTGTCGTGTCTTTGCAGAAGGCGTGAAACAGAATGCTGAAGGTAGCCGTGGCTCCAAATAAGTAGAAAACCATAGGTGACAACAGAATAAACTATGGGAGAAAAATTTGAAGAAGGGGAAATCTAATCAGCGAATTTGGACACAGGCGAATTTAAGAGCGAATCGATAAAAAAGGAATGTACCTTAATCAAATCATAGGAATACAAGGAGCGCGTGGCGGCAAATACGGAATTTCAGGATTAAATCCTTTGTTGTCATCTTCTCGAACCTACCGTATTCCTACTGAAGCAATAAGTTGGGAATATGACATTAGTGCACTAGCTCTTTTCGGCTTGTCACTTCAGAAGTTGTCTTGACTCGCCGCAATAGCCGCAATGATTTACTGGCAAACGTGTTGTCCGTCCTTATCGGGTAGATCCTGAGCAAGGTTAACGTTCAATCGCCCAACAAAAACTCCCAGATCAAAGCCTGGGAGTCATCTGTTCATTCAATGAATTCAATTCAAACCTGCCGAGTCAAAAGCCCGATGCGAAGCAGTTTCCCTTCTGGGGTAACGCCCTACTAGTTTGCAGCGACCTTCGACATCTTGGCTTCTACGCCCATCAGACGCTCGTAGGTTGCGCGCATCTTCAAACCTGTCAACACCTGGAATAAGCCTGTGCCGTTGCTCGAGCCAGGATACTCTTTGTGTTGAAGCAGCAGTTCGGTCATCTCGCCGTAGTATTTGGTCGAGGTGTTGCTCAGGTGTCCTTCGATGTAGATCACTTCTTCGAGGCGATCGAGCTGTCCATCGAGTTCTAGTACTGAGACGCTGTGACCGTAGTACTCGTCGGGACCATAGTGCATCTTAATGCCGGGGTAAGAGCAGGTCAGCTTGCGACCGCAGGGAATCCAGTCGATCGTCGAACCTTCGTCAAACAGGTAAACGGGTTCAAAGCCTTCCACGCCATCCTTTTGAATCAGCCGCACCCGCAGCACATTACGCTCGGTGTCATTTGGGATGAGCTGAGTCGGCAGGACTTGAATTACCACATCGGCATACTGCTTTTGGGGGTTAATATATGCCTCGAAATCAGGACGGCGGGAGTTGATGGCAGCTAGCACGTCGTCGTAGGTGTGACCCCGCTCCGCCATGTCACGCTGAATCTTCCAGGCAATCTTCACTTCGTCGTCGATGTCAAGGTAGACGCTGAAGTCGAGCAGGGCACGGACGCGCTCATCGTACATCGGGTGCAAGCCTTCGATCACGACGATCGGGGTAGGCTTGATCAGTTCCGGCGGATCGATCATGCCTGTCTCGTGGTTGTAGATCGGCTTCATGATTTCCTGACCGTTCTTCAGAGCGGCCACCTGCTCCGCCATTAGGTCAAAGTTATTAGCGGCGGGATTCAGTGCGGTGACGCCGTGGTCTTTGCGCTGCTTGCGATCCAGACTGTGGTAATCGTCAAGGCAGATCACGGTAATCAGTTCTTCGCCAAACAAATCTGCCAGGCGACGGAGAAAGGTTGACTTGCCGCAGCCGGAATCTCCGGCAACGCCGATGAGAACCACACGGTCTGGCTTACTGGTCATAGGTTTCCTCTAGGCAACAAGAACGGTTTTCACTCGATAGATTTTGATCTGAACTTTGCGATCTGACCTTTCTGATCCGAATTTTGCTGATCCGAACACAGATTTATAAAGTTAGATCTCGAACGGATGACTCTCTCCGCCTTTTGCACGGCAAGCATCGCTTAAACTATCAAACCATTAAGGTGAACCCAGATCTACTACTAGATCTAATGGGGAACGCTCAAAGTTTGAATTGTCTGGATTCGCGATTTGCTGCATCAGGACAGTGAACCGGAGAGGTGGCTGTACTAAAAGCATAGAGAGAAAGCAATTTCTTCCTTTGCTTCATGCCCAGCAAGTTTACATTCAGCTAGAATCGCCTCAGTTTGGAGATCAAACCAGGCAAGTCCGACTAAGTATTTATACTTCTAATATTGGAATGTTATCAAAATGTGATCCCCGCTTCAAGGGCAATTCAAGATGATTTTTAAGAAGAAGCGATTTGGAGACAAAGCAGGCAAAACTTCAAACTTTCGATAGATTTCCGACCCTTAAGCCATTATCGAACCTGAAATTAGTAGAAATCGTTCGGATAGGACAGTCTGACTCTGCCGAAGCCGGTATGTTAGGGCTGGAGCAGAGTAGGAATTCCTATCCTGCCCGTTTTTGTATCTCAAGTCTGTATCAGAGGACTGCTTGGCAATGTTACGCTAATACCTAATCATTGGCGACTCCTTGGGTTTGTGCCGCATGGAGTTGACTTGTGGTGGCACCAGCGTTGAACGATCTACTGAGCCGACTATTAGGCTGATAGGTCGATCGTGCTGAATAATGAGGGTTAGGAGAATAGTTGATTAGCAATGTACAATCCAAGCGCAGTGGGTGGTGCTTCCAACACGCAGTACGGTAACCGCCTGTTTATTTACGAAGTCGAAGGGCTACGCCAGAACGAAGAAACTGACAAAATGGATTATCCGATTCGGAAGAGCGGCAGTGTGTTTATCACTGTCCCTTATTCGCGGATGAACCAGGAAATGCAGCGGATCACGCGCATGGGTGGCAGAATTGTCAGCATCCGCCCTGTCACCGCTGAAGGTGGAGTTAACG
Source organism: Leptolyngbya sp. FACHB-711 (assembly GCF_014695615.1). Lineage (NCBI taxonomy): Bacteria > Bacillati > Cyanobacteriota > Cyanophyceae > Leptolyngbyales > Leptolyngbyaceae > Leptolyngbya > Leptolyngbya sp. FACHB-711. Next base: position 32,672 of record NZ_JACJOR010000478.1, on the reverse strand, counting down.
GCAAAGCGTCCTCTGAAGCAGCAAAGACCGAGCCTATAACCGTTCAGTCAGCAGAAGAGAGCAAGCCAATGACTCAGGCACCGTCATCTCAGCCGAAAGCTCAGCCTAAAGAAAGGGCAGCAAAGCCCGATGTTCCCGTGAACATCTATCGTCCGAATAACCCCTATATCGGCAAGTGCATCTCCAACGAGGAACTTGTGGGTGAAGGCGGCATCGGTACCGTTAAGCACATCAAGTTTGATATTTCTGGTGGAGACCTCAAATACATTGAAGGTCAAAGTATCGGCATTATCCCCGAAGGAACCGACGATAGAGGAAAGCCGCACAAGCTGAGACTTTATTCGATCGCCTCAACCCGTCACGGCGACGACGTAGACGACAAGACCGTTTCTCTTTGCGTGCGTCAGCTTGAATACAAGCACCCTGAATCGGGCGAAACCGTGTACGGTGTTTGCTCGACTTTCCTGAAAAATCTGAACCCTGGCGATGATGTGAAGATCACAGGCCCGGTGGGTAAGGAGATGCTGCTGCCCGCTGACCCCGAAGCCAACGTCATTATGATGGCAACCGGAACCGGGATTGCGCCGATGCGGGCATACCTGTGGCGGATGTTTAAGGACAACGAGCGGGCAGTCAACACCGACTACCAGTTTAAGGGATTTGCCTGGCTGATTTTTGGGATTCCTACTACGCCCAACATTCTTTATAAAGAAGAGTTGGACGAACTGCAAGCCAAGTTTCCTGATAACTTCCGCGTTACCTACGCCATCAGTCGCGAGCAGAAGAACTCAGAAGGCGGCAGAATGTACATTCAGCACCGTGTTGGAGAACACGCCGATGAGCTGTGGAACCTGGTGAAGCAGGAAAAAACCCACACTTACATCTGTGGTCTGAAGGGCATGGAAGACGGGATTGATGCTGCTATGGCGGGAGCCTGCGCGAAGGAAGGCATCACTTGGAAAGAGTATCAGCGATCGATCAAAGAACGCTGGCACGTTGAAACCTACTAACCAGAGCTAACTTGTTCTAAATCAAAAGAAAGCCGGGAGACAGCCTTCCGGTTTTTTTAATGAGTAATTGGTCTCTAAAGCTCAGAGTTCAAAATTACGATGTGGAAGCGGGAGTCGATCGCAATTCTCTGCTGTCGCTGCAGCTCGCCTAGCAGGCGTGTGATTGTAACTCGACTGGTACAACAGGCACTGGCAATTTCTTCGTGGGTCAGCCGCAGCTTTAACCGCACTCCGCCTGCAATCGGTTCTCCGATCTCTTGTTTAAGCAGCCGCAGCAAGAGATAGAGTCGTTGGCGAACGCGCCGCTGTCCGGCGATCGAGAGCAGTGATTCCATCTGCTGAAATCGATCGTTGAGCTTGGGCAGAATCAGCCGCGCCAAGTGGGGATAGGTTTTCACTTCTGCGGTCGAGAACTGGAGAAGCTGCACATCGGTCATAGCAGTCGCCTGATAAACGGGCAAAAAGGATGAGCCAGAGCCAAAAGGCATCAGAGACCCAATCAACCCCAGCAGCACCTCTTCGTTTTCTTCAGTCAGGGTATGCAGCTTGACTAGTCCTTCATGCACGAGCCACAGGTTTTGGGGAGTGAGCGGGATCGCTTCGCCTTTGCTATAGCGAAGAATGGGGCGATCGATTGTCAGCTCACGATCGTCCTCGTTCGCAAAGTTCTCTTGCTGGGGAAAAGAAGATTTGATCCAGGCTTCGTTTGCCTCGCGCAAAATCCAGTGCAGGCTGCTCTGTTCTTGCTGGACATGGGCGGCAGCAGAAACGGTCAGTGTTAGGTGGATGGGAGTCAAGCTTTGGGGCTGAAACCAGCATGACCAGGTGTAGGGGCGATTTTCTTGAGCGACACGCAGCATTTCTGTGCGAAATAGCATCCGCTGTTCTGGCGGCACAAAAGTTACCAGCGGTTTCCCGATTAGCATAGACTGGGGCAGGTTGAATAGCCCAGCGGCGATCGGATTTGCCTCCTGGATTTTTCCCTCCAGGGTGGTCGTGAGATACGCTTCAGGAATGTGATTAATTAGATTTTGATAATAGCGATGCTGCACCGATGCGTCCTGCAACATTTGTGCAATGTGGTCGCTTTGTTGGCTCAGTTCCTCGTTTGCAACTTGTAGCTCTTCAGCCGCAATTCCCAGATCCTTCCAGACTGAATCAACAGCTTCTGTTGAAAGAGCCGTAGGTTGGTCAAGATTTGCATAAAGTTTCTCTAAACGGCTATGTAATGCACCGAGTTGTCTTCCGAACGATTCTGAAGAATTCATAAGGTAAATCTCAAATTCGATTTTTAAACGGGAAGAAAACCAGTTCTTTCAACTTACCTTAGCAAGTTTGGATTTGGCATAGAAAAACACCTCTTTGTTCCACTCAAACTTATTAAATAATTTCGCCCTAGCCCTTGCCTGGCAATCGCTCCATGGATTGGTAATTAATTGATTAAGAGCAAATGTATTGTATGTACAGCCGTGCTTTATATAGATCCTTTCTTTAGAGATACGTTCAATTTTAAGATTGAGTATTTTTAGGGTCAGCAGCAGAAGTCAGGCAGAAGATATCCATCACCCTCTACTGAATCAGAAAGACTAGCAATAACGATCGCCCCGTTCAAAGTTAAGTTAAAAGTAATTGCCTAAGCAGATGTTTGAGCATCGTTCGAGCAGGATGTCGCGATTTCCCATGCAGCGCTGATAAAACTGTTCACGAGTAAGCTGGGCGATCGGTGATAAATCCAGGACGGTACTTATCGAGGCATTCCTTAACTGTGTTTCTTGCTTTCAGCGTATCTTAACTGAGCTTTGATCAGGGCGATTTTAGGAAATTCGATCGCTGATTCAATTACAAGCTGATGGCTACAATTTGTAACTTTTAACACCAAGAAAATCTTTGCTTCTTAAGATTGAGAGGCTTTTGATGTACGGTTCAAACGGGTATGACAGAACGCTACAGCCAGCAACAGATTCAAGCATTCACGCAAGCCGTTTTAGAGGACGGGTTTTGCATTCTCCGCAATCACTTCTCGCCAGATACCCTTCAGACATGGCAGGAAGCTTTTACGCCGCTGCTCACAGAACATATCGATCGCGAAGGCAACCTGAAAAATCGAGGGACATCCCGCTACTACGTGACGCTGCCCTTTATGGCTCCGTTTGCCGACCCAGCAATTTATGAAGACGACGATGTTCTGGCGATCGTTGCCGGGTTAGTGGGTGAAGATGCTGTGATGTGTCAGCTTGCAACGGATACGCCGCTTTTGGGGTCAGAGTATCAAGCCATTCACCGGGACGCGCCCCCCCTATTCCCAGAGATTGAGCAATAGACTCCTCCGTTTCAGCTTGCCGTGAATTTTCCGCTTGTAGATGTGACGCCGGAAAATGGACCGTTTGAAGTGGCACGCAGAACGCACCGGGTCACGAAAGAAGAGGGACTTCGTCTACTGGAAGCAGGAGTTGTGCAGCTCGAACCCATTACCCTAAAGATGGGTGATGTCATGATCCGAGATGTGCGTGGACTGCACCGGGGAACGCCCAACCACACTGATACCCCTCGCCCGATGGCAGTGATTGGCTATAGCCGACGCTGGCTATTGCGCCCAGAAGTGTCGATTCAGATTCCCCGTGAGGAGTGGCATAAGCTGTCCGATCGCGCCCGTCATCTGCTGCGGTTTAACCCGGTAGTGGCATCTCTAGAAGACCGATCTGCCGCTGAGGTTTACCAGGCATACGCTTATTAGGGAGTTCACTATTAGGGGGTTCATTCTGCAAGTTCCTCAGTTTAGTTCGATCGCCCCATGAGAAAACTGCTTTGCATCGCATTTCTAATCAGACTGCGATAAGGCTGCCAGATTTGCACGCTCTGACCATTTGCCATGAAAAACTGCCCATTGGGACTAAATTGGAACTGGGCGACTTCATGAATCTGCTTGAGTGGTTGCCCAGTTGCGACTTCCCAGAGCGTTATGCCCTGCTGAGGAATGGGTTCGCTTTGAATCAACGGCAGCAGCAGCGTGCTGGTCGCAAGGACTTTCCCATCTGGACTAAAAGACACCTCTGCCAAATTGTTCGGCATCACGGGATGTCCCGCCGACTGCACTAAATCAAGACTCTGCACTGACTGATAGGTTTGCAGGTTCCAGAGATGGGCTTTCTTGGCGTCCGTGCTGGCAAGCAATGTGCCATCTGGGCTGAAGGCGAGATGCTGAATATCTTCTGTGTGGCTACTCAGCGTTTTCATCCGTGCTCCGGTAGCGGCATTCCAGAGCTTAACAGAGCGATCGCGATCCGCCGTTGCCAAAATTTGTCCATCAGGGCTGAAGGCAATCGGGAGTTCAGGGGGTCGATCGGCTGCCTGAGTAGCTGCCTGAGTAAAGGTGCGAATGAGCTGTCCGGTTTGAGTGTTCCAGAGCTGTAGCGTGTTGCGATGTGTTGCCGTTGCCAGCCGTTGACCGTCCGGGCTGATCAGTACAGTATGAGCAATGCCGTCTGAGGGATTAAGGCGAATCGTGCGGAGGAGTTGACCTGTTTTCAGATTCCAGAGCTTGATTGTCTGGTCGGCACTGGCACTGACAAGCAACTGACCGTCTTTGCTAATGGCGATCGCCCTCACCGCGTATTGGTGTCCGGTAAACGTCCGCACTGCTTCTCCTTTATCTGTTGTCCAGAGGCGCACTGTACCGTTTGAGAGCCCGGCGGCAATCAGGCGACTGTCTGGGGTAAATGCGATCGCATTGGCAACATCTCCCACAATTCGATTGGCTTCAGTTGACGGTTCCTGAGCCTGCCCTGTAAAGGAGAAAAATTCAGTTGCCTGTCCCCGCAGCAGGGTAACAATTCGATTGCCGCGCTGAGCGTTCCAGATTGCCAACGTACTGTTGTTCCGGTTCTGGTTCGGGTTTCCGCCACACGATCGCTCGTAGCTGTAGCTGCTGATCGCTAGAATGGTGCTATCGGGGCTGATTGCCTCTGCCAGTTCATTGACCGGACAAGAATTATTTGGATTACTGTTGGCGTAAAGCGTCCTCAGATCGATCGAATAGGCAAGGCTTGCCTGCTGCCAGGAGCCCGCTCTTGATAAAGGAGATTCCAGGGCGGTGGTAAGCCAGTTGAAGAGGACGGGCAAATAGCGATTAAAGCGTTCCCCTTGAAGATATATCGCATCAATCATGCAGCTTCCACAGCTTTGAGCATTCAGCATGGCATCAATTCGCTCCCAGTCAATGCCTGCCCAGGGTAGATGACCTGCGGGAGCTTCCTCTGAGTAATTTAGCTCTGGTTCTGTGAGCCAGTCGGGTGAGACGAAGTTTTCTGGGTTGGGGGTCGGGCGAGTCCAGCCGACTCGATCGCCAAAGGCTTTAGCAGCCGTGTCGGTATTGTTAGGATGCTGGGATTGGGCTTCCTCCCAGATTCGCCGCTGAACGCTGAACCCAAACTGCCCGTTGCTGGCTTCTATCCAAAGGCGATCGAGGGTTTGCAGAATTTCAGGCGGAATATTGCTGGCAAGCGGTGAACTGAAGACATCTCCGTTGGGATGCACCCACGTCTGGAGGATACGGCGAGTTTCAGCATCCGCAGCCTGCCAGTTTTGAGACCGAAGCTGCGATCGAAGGGTGCTGAAGTCTACTGGAGCAGACTGGGCTAGATAGGAGGGCGGTGGAGTTTGAGCAAGCGTTTGAGCAAGAGAAATCTGTATTGGCGAGGTGCTGAAGCGACCCAGGCTGGAAACCAGAGTTGTGCCAAATAAAAGGAAAGCAAAGAGGAATCGATTCATGAAGCTGTTCTAGAGCTAAACCTGAAGACAAGCTGGAATGGATGCAAGTTGGAATGGATGAATGTATGACTCCTGCTGATCTGACTTCTACATCGCCCCTTAGATTCCCAATACTGGTAGATTCCTAATACCGGGGGACTTTGAAACCTGAACGTCAATTAATTCTTCTCAAAATTGGGCGGCGAGGAGAGCGAATTATTTTCAGTAATACTGGTTTTCAGTAATACCGGAACTTAGACGATCTAAAGGAATTGTTGAGCAGCAGGATAGTTCCAGCTTTGGGGCACAATAGAGGTTTGTTTAGGAGTTAGTTTACCTTCAGCCTGTCTGTCACCTGTAGGAGGATGTGTTTCTGCGTCTACAACACCACACTTTTAAGTCACAACACTTTACAATGGCTTATGTTGCCGTAAATGTGGAAAAGGGTTTCTTAATTTCTTCAGTCACGAAATTCTCCCCGCAGTCGCTAACAAGCAACGGTGTCCCTGGATAACGCTTGCAGGCAATCATCGATCCCAACCCTGATCAACCTAAAATCCTGATCAACGGTTCGTCAAATTTTCAATCTAGAAAACACACGCACACAATGAAAGACCTCACTCGTTACCGCAATATCGGCATCTTCGCTCACGTTGATGCGGGGAAGACGACTACAACTGAAAGAATCCTGAAACTAACTGGCAAAATCCACAAGATCGGTGAGGTTCACGAAGGCGCAGCCACGACGGACTTCATGGAACAGGAGCAGGAGCGGGGGATTACGATTCAATCTGCTGCTACAAGCTGCTTCTGGAACGATCACCAGCTCAACATTATTGACACTCCCGGACACGTAGACTTCACGATCGAGGTTTACCGCTCCCTGAAAGTGCTGGACGGCGGCATCGGCGTATTTTGCGGATCGGGCGGCGTAGAACCCCAGTCTGAAACCAACTGGCGATATGCCAACGAGTCCAAAGTGTCGCGGATTATCTACGTCAACAAGCTCGATCGCACGGGCGCAGATTTCTATCGCGTGGTGAAGCAGGTAGAGCAGATCCTCGGCGCGAAGCCGCTGGTGATGACCCTGCCGATCGGTCGCGAAGACGAGTTCAAAGGCGTGATTGACCTGCTAAACCGCAAAGCCTGGATCTGGGATGAGTCTGGCGACCCCATGAACTACCGGATTGAACCCGTTCCTGCCGATATGGTGGATCAGGTCGAGTCCTACCGCGAACAGCTGATCGAAACCGCCGTTGAGCAAGATGACGATGTGCTGGAGCAGTACCTCGAAGGTAACGAGCCGGACATCGATACACTGAAGCAGTGCATCCGCACGGGCACGATCAAGATGGCGTTCTTCCCAACCTTCTGCGGTTCGTCCTTTAAGAACAAGGGCGTACAGCTCGTGCTGGATGGTGTGGTAGACTACCTGCCCAACCCGACTGAAGTCAATCCCCAGCCGGAAATGGATCTGGAAGGCAACGAAACGGGTACATTTGCGACTGTTGATGCCACGAAGCCGCTACGCGCACTGGCGTTCAAGATCATGGACGATCGCTACGGCGCACTCACCTTTACCCGCCTTTATTCCGGTACGCTGTCGAAGGGCGATACGATCCTCAACACGGCAACGGGCAAAACCGAGCGGGTCAGCCGTTTGGTGGAAATGCACGCAAACTCCCGTGAAGAGATCGATTCGGCACAGGCAGGCGATATTGTGGCGATCGTGGGCATGAAGAATGTCCAGACCGGACACACGCTTTGCGATCCGAAGAACCCGGCAACCCTGGAACCAATGGTCTTCCCGGAACCCGTGATCTCGATCGCTGTTAAGCCGAAAGCGAAGGGCGGTGAAGAGAAGATGGTCGCAGCTCTGACCAAGATGGTGCAGGAAGACCCCTCGTTCCACATGATGACCGACGAGGAAAGCGGCGAAACGATTCTGAAGGGCATGGGCGAACTTCACCTGGACATTAAGGTGGACATCCTCAAGCGCACCTATGGCGTGGAAGTCGAAGTGGGCAAGCCTCAAGTGGCTTACCGCGAATCGATTACCCGTCGCACCGAAGATACCTACACCCACAAAAAGCAGTCGGGTGGTTCGGGTCAATACGCGAAGATTACTTATGCGATCGAACCCGGCGAGCCTACTACGGGCTTTGTGTTTGAGTCAAAAGTGACGGGCGGCAGCGTTCCCCGTGAATTCTGGCCCGCTGTGCAAAAGGGCTTCGAGAGCAGCATCGACAGAGGTGTGCTGGCAGGCTTCCCCTGCATGGATCTGAAGTTCACCCTGATTGAAGGCGGCTTCCACCCGGTTGACTCTTCGGCGATCGCGTTTGAGATTGCGGCAAAAGCAGCTTATCGTCAGACGATGCCGAAAGCAGGTCCGCAGTTGCTAGAGCCGATCATGAATGTAGATGTGTTCACGCCAGATAACTACATGGGTGATGTGATTGGTGACCTCAACCGTCGTCGCGGCATGATGAAGTCTCAGGAAACGGGTGTTACCGGAGCGCGGATTAAGGCAGATGTACCGCTGAGCGAAATGTTTGGCTACATCGGCGACCTGCGTACCATGACTTCCGGCCGGGGACAGTTCTCAATGTCGTTCTCGCACTACGCGCCCTGCCCGAATAACATTGCTGAAGCTGTGATCAAGGAAGCGAAAGAGCGTCAAGCTGCTTAATCGCTTGAATTACTTCTCCGATCGCTAATCAGCATGAATTAAATTAGCGAAAGCATTCCCGGTTGTCATCAGGCGATCGGGAATTTTTTTAAGGAGTTGGGATACGAAGAACCGTCCCTATTAAAGTCTGCTGTGTAGACACCAGTTGATTCCGTCTGAGCAGAAATAGGGAAATAGAGGGCACCCAGTGAAGTGATACCCAGTGAAGTGATTAAATTAGTGGAAATTGTTTAGAGGCTGAAATTCTGCTCAAAATCCGATCGACTAGTGGGCTGATTGATCACGAGTCCTTCGCCGCCCAGCACTTCGAGCGGCTTCCCTTCTACTGAAAGCCAGACTTTCGCATTGGGATCGATCGCCGTTGCGGTGTAAATTACCTGTCCCAGTCTGCCTTGCATCGAGGTGCTGCCGCCGCCTGATGTAAATTCCTGAGAAAGGTTAACGTGAATGCCATCCTGCTTAGCTTCTAATCCAAGGAGGCGCGTGTTTTGGGGAATAGTAGACGTGAGAGCGGCATCGGGTGAGCCTTTCAACATGGTTTCAAAGGCAGCTTTGAGCGTAGCATCGGGCTGTCCAGTCGTAGGAACAGTGACCGGAGCGGGAGCCAGTTCAATTCGATCGCTGTTCGTTTTCAGCCAGTAAATCTGAACGGTTTGCTGTGCGGGAGCGGTTTGCGGAGAAGGAGAAACGGCGGTTGAGCTCGGGGCGTTTGCTTCTGGGGCGGCTGAGCGCCCATTCCACCAGGCAACACCACCGCCAATGGCTAAACCGATCGCTGCTAAGCCAGCAATGATGACGACCGGGGCACGGCGAGGCGTGGAAGTTCTCGGAGTTGAGGATTGATGGTCTTGCATTACAGGATTCCTCCTGAAAGTTCAGGTGTGGGGTAAGCCACATTCAGGATAACTACGGATTTGATTCCTGGTATTTCGGAAATTAGCGATCGGAAAAATCGAAGCCGGGCTGAAGCTGGACAAAGGCAGCGAGCGTGAGGCGATCGTCTTGGATCTGAAGGTCGAGGATGCGGGCAAAAATGCCGGAGCCCTGCAAGTTGCCTAGGTCGAGCTGCTGACTGATACCGCCCAAAAGCAGGTTCACCAGTTCCGGCGGCACGGCTTCATTGTTGATGCGAATTTCTGGATTGACCAGGCTAAGCTGTTTTCCTGCCAGAATTTGCAGCCCTGTTTCTCCTGTAATTTCAATCCGATTGTTCTGCGGTGGGGTTTGCGCCGTTTTTTCGGCTGGCTGCTCTACTAAACTCACCTGAAACCGCACACGAGTTTCCGCTTCTGGAGAATTACCTGCGATAAACTGCACCTGCGGCTCCACAAAGTCGTATCGCTGAAGCTGCTGTGCTGTGCCGCCCAAAAAATTCAGGCTAAGGTCGCGCAGGGCATCTGTTACGGGTTCCGAGCGCAGCGCAAAATTCAAATCCTCCCGTGTCAGGACAAGCCGCACCCCTGCCTGAATTGGCTGCTTGAGATCGTTTGCGTCGCTCAGATTTAAGGCGATCGGATCGGTTTCGACTTCCAGCGTATCGATGCGAACATCAGCGATCGGAAAAACGCCTCGTCCTGCAATTTGTACCCGATCGGCTCTGCCCTGAAGTAGGCGGTAATTCGGCGTGCTGTCGATCCGAACGGCTAAATCCTCAATGTGGTCAAACTGCTGCCGAATGGCATTTGCAGCGAGGCGATCGGCGACAAACCCAGCCGGAGACAAAACGCCCAGCACCGCAGCCAGCAGAACAGTCAGAAATTCCATATACGCTCATAAATCAACGATTACACTATGTCATAAGTTAAGGGGTTTCAATCAGAGCTATCCATGAGTTTTGTTTCTTCCCGATCGCTGCATTGAAGCATTTACAAAGGGGAGACAACATTATGGAATTCTAAAAAATCTGATGAGAAGCATTTGATAGATCCAGGAATTGTGTTCTGAAATCTTTTTGATAGCAAATTGATAGCAAACGAAAAGGATATTGCCTCCATTACGTTAAGCACTTGTTTCAAAAATTATTGTGATAAATCTGGTTCGGGACACAAAATTCTATCGATAATTATTGTGATGAATCTAGTTCGTGACACATGATTCTATCGATCGACGACAGCGGATCGCAACTGTAAGCCGAAAAAGTACCCGTGTGGGTAAGGTTAAAAGCCAATGCCCCACCCAGAATGAAACTACAGTGACTCCCTAATAACTTAGGAGGCGTTTATGCAGACGATCGTTAAGCAATCTTTCCAGGATGTTCCAATGTTCGAGGACTCGCTCTACCGGAGCTTTATGCCTATGGTAGATGCAGTTCGAGCTGAAGAAAACGATTTTAGTAAGCTATTTCCTTGCCTGCCCTCCTTTGCAGAAGGACAGAATCGGCAAGATGTGCTGCAACGCCTCCGTATCTTGGGAAAGAAGGGCGGACTGATGGATGCACAAGATCCGCTCGTTACAATCACGAACCCACTGGATGGCAATCCAACACGTAATCCAGATAATAAAAACCCAGAGATGACGGTTGGTTTCACCTTCTTGGGGCAATTCCTGGATCATGACATTACCTTTGATCCGCTGCCGCTGACCTCGACCGTGACCAACAGTAAAAACCTGCGATCGCCATTTTTTGATCTGGATAGTGTATATGGACGAGGTCCAGATATAGACAGCATCTTGTACGATCGCTCTCCAGAATTGCAGCGTCCTGCCCCAACCAAGTTCTTGATTGACATGGAAGCTGCGCGTGACCTACCGCGAACTAGCCAGCAACGTGCAATTATTGCTGACCCCCGCAACGATGAAAATGTCATCATTTCTCAGCTCCATCTGGCATTCCTTAAGTTTCATAACCAGGTGATTGATTATGTAGTGGAGCAGAACCCTGCGAATTCCGATCCCAAGCGGATGTTTGAGGAAGCCCGTCGTCTGGTTCGCTGGCACTACCAGTACATCATCGTCAATCAATTTCTGAAGGCGACTCTTGATCCAGTTGTTTATGAGCAAGTCAAGAAGAACGGTCCAACCATCTTCCAGCCTTCTGCCAAACCTAAAATGCCGCGCGAGTTCCAGATTAGCGTCTATCGATTTGGACACAGCCAGATTCGACCAGGCTATAAACCCAACCAAGGGTTCGGTGCCCCCATTTTCGACCCTGTGATCGATCCCCAAGATGGTGATCCGAATGATCTGCGCGGCGGTCGGCGGGCACCAAGACGATTTGTAGAGTGGGACATCTTCTTTGACTTTGGTGTTCAAGAAGTTGCGGTGAGAAATGGTCAAGCTGTAGTGCAGCCCAGAGTGAAGCCGAACAAGCGCATTGATCCGTTTATCTCTTCGCCAATGTTCGATCTGCCTGTGGGTCCAGGTTTGCCTGATCCGGTGGAAGATGTGAGAACGCTTGCAGGTCGCAATCTAGAACGTCATCTGCAACATGGGATTCCATCAGGGCAGGCGATCGCTCAGCAACTGGGGTATACCCCGCTCACGCCAGAAGAACTAGCAGAATTGAGACACCTCAACTTCCATAGAAGTACGCCACTGTGGTACTACATCCTGAAAGAGGCACTGGTTCAACAGGGCGGACAAAGGCTTGGTCAGGTGGGAAGCCGGATCATTGCCGAGGTCTTCTTCGGACTTCTGCTGAGTGACTCGAGCTCCTATTGGAGCCAGAAGCCAACCTGGACTCCTACCCTACCGCGCCGAAATGGAAGGACAGACGGAAACTTTACGATGGTGGATCTCCTCACCTTTGCAAGAGTGGCTTAAGTCGCTTAAGTTCTCTTACGCTCAACTTGCCCATGAATGCGTCCTACTTTCGCAGCCAGTCTCGCAGGAAGTCAGGGCGCATTAATTGCGGTCAACTTCTTCCAGGTTGTGCTGCAAAAACTAGACCTCCTGTATGAATCAGGAGGGATGTGCCAGTTCATAGTTGAGCAGCCCCGTAATCAGGTTTAAACGCAAGCTGAATCGTCTTCTTCAGATGCGGTCGACGGCAGTAGAGACTATCAAAGGACTCACAAAAGGTTTGATGGCAAGTAGGGCAGCGATCGCATTGAGGACCATTGGGCATCTTGCCATCCGTATAGGCTTTGCAATGAGCCTACAGATGACGTTGTATCCCCTGATGCCTAATTAATGAGCCTCTCTACTCTATCAATCCCGTATCAGATTGACACATTACCGAAACAATCACTCGCAGTTTGATTAATTCATCACACCTAAAAATTAACAAAATCGCATTATTTCTGAGGATGATAAAGTTTTAGCCACACAATAGGGTTATTGATGATTAATGTAGGGTATTCAGTATGGAACAATCCTCGTCTCAACCCTTTATTTTAATTTTAGAAGAAAATCCAGAGCAGGCTGTTCTGATTCAAAACGTCTTCCGCGAAGGTGCAGTTACCTCTCGAGTCAAAGCGATCGCAGAAAGTACAGAAGCCCTTAATTTTATCCATCGCCGTGGAGAATATACCCAGGCTCAGCGTCCAGATTTAATTTTGCTCAACCTTCGTTTGAAAGGATGCGGTCGAAAAGTTCTGGAGGAATTAAAATCTAATGCAGACCTAAGACGAATTCCAGTGATCATTTTGACAGACTCCGATGATGAGGAAGACATCTTCAGAAGCTATCTGCTGCAAGGAAATAGCTATGTCATCAATCCCCGAAATGGCGATCAGCTTCACCAAGTCGTCCAGCGGATTAAGGAGTTTTGGTTGGGAATTGTTACTTTACCGTTAGAGTAGAACGCTATCCCTGTTAAAACTTTTCTTGAAAGCTTCTAATTTTTATTAACTTAAAAGCTGTTTTTTAATTGCTCTAGCCTAAGAAAATTTGGTTTGTTTTAATCAAAACAGTCTTTTGTTTTATTTAACAATTCTGACTCAAACTCTACGGCTTTTACGTTATGCTGCTAACGTAGAGCAAAAATAAAGATAGTAGTTCTATCTTTTGACTGATTTGTTTGCATTGTTTTCCGTATCCCTTCAGGAAACGTAATACAGCCTTTTCAGGCGATTGAAGTACAAAAAATGGGGTGCAGGGGCAGAACCTGTACGGCGAGAAAGCCCCCACACGCCCCGTACCTTACATGAGTGAAAAACGCTGTAAAAGCTGAACGAGTGAAGTGAGTTTCGTCAGCCTTTTGTTCATTTTTTAGACGAAGCTGCTGGGATATTGTCGCCTCAACGATTGCTGTTTATAAGGGTGTGCGCTTTGCACAGCTAAGGAACTATCATGACCAATCTTAATTTGGAAACGCAACTCATTAATCTCACCAGTTTAAAACAGCCCGCGATTCATAGTTTGACCGGGGTTCAGCCACATGGCATTTTGCTGATTCTGGAAGAGCCTACGCTGACTGTTTTGCAGGCAAGTACCAATACAACGGCATTGCTGCAACGCTCGCCTGCCTCGCTGCTAGGTAAAACACTGGATGAGATTTTTGATTCGTTTCAGGTCGACCGCTTCCGAGCTGGGTTAGCTGAAGAAAATCTAGATTTTGTGAATCCCACCCGCGTCTGGATGCGGCGCAACGGCGATGATTATGGTGTGTTTGATGCGGTTTTCCATCGCAGTGCAGATGGTTTTCTGGTGCTAGAGCTGGAGCCAGCATTTACGCAGCAGAACATTCCGTTTCTGAGTTTTTATCATCTGGCAAAGGCATCGATTAATCAGCTTGAAGCCACCTCAAATCTACAGGACTTCTGTCAGGTGATTGTGCGGGAAGTGCGTAACGTGACTGGCTTCGATCGCGTCATGCTCTACAAATTTGACGCGGATGGACATGGTGAAGTCGTTGCCGAAGAGAAAGTAGACGAGATGGAACCTTATCTCGGTCTCCATTTTCCTGAATCGGATATTCCCGTTCCGGCTCGCAAAATGTTTTTGTCAAACTGGATTCGCGTCATTCCCGATGCTCATGCCGAACTGGCTTCGCTCTATCCAGACAATAATCCAATTACGCAGCAGCCCACCAATCTCACACTGTCCATTCTGCGAAGTCCTTACCAGTGCCATATTGAGTATCTACACCATATGGGCGTGAGTGCATCGCTGACCATCTCGCTGATGAAAGACGACAAACTTTGGGGATTAATTGCCTGCCACCATCGATCGCCCAAATATGTTTCCTATGAGCTGCGAAAAGCCTGCGAATTTTTGGGGCGGGTCATTTTTGCAGAGATTTCCACCCGTGAGGAAACGGCAGATTATCACTATCGGATGCACCTGGCGCACGTACAATCTGTCCTGATCGAATCGATGTCTGAAGCCAACAGTTTTGTAGATGGCTTGATGCAGCCCGAACCAAACTTGCTTGACCTGACAGACGCAAAAGGAGCGGCAATTTGTTTTGGCGGACGCTGGACCACGATCGGGCAAACCCCTTCCGAGGAAGAGCTGAATTATCTCGTTCAATGGCTTGCGAAAAATGTGGATGAAGAAGTGTTCTACACCAGTTCGCTGCCTTTAATCTACTCGGATGCCGAGCGGTTTAAGCACGTGGCAAGCGGACTGCTGGCAATTCCCATCTCGAAGCGGAGCTATGTGCTGTGGTTCCGTCCAGAGGTAATTCAAACAGTGAATTGGGGCGGTGATCCCAATCATGCCTACGAGCTGCAAGAATCGGGCGATCGGCAGTGGCTTTGTCCTCGTAAGTCGTTTGAACTCTGGAAGGAAACCGTTCGCCTCAACTCGCTGCCCTGGAAACCAGTGGAGATTCAAGCGACCCTGGAACTGCGGAAAGCGATCGTCAATATTGTGCTGCGGCAGGCGGAAGAACTGGCACTTCTGGCACAGGATTTAGAGCGATCGAACGCGGAGCTCAAGAAATTTGCTTATGTCGCGTCTCACGACTTGCAGGAGCCGTTGAACCAGGTCGCGAACTATGTGCAGTTACTTGAGATGCGCTATCACGACCAGCTTGACCAAGATGCCAGCGAGTTTATCGAATTTGCGGTGGAAGGCGTGAGCTTGATGCAAACCCTGATCGACGATGTATTGGCTTACTCAAAGGTCGATCTCAAGGGAATTGAATGGCAATTAACCAATTCTGAAACTGCCCTCAACCATGCGCTGAGCAATCTACGCGGACGGATTGCTGAAACCGAAGCGATCGTGACTCATGACTTAATGCCGCAAATTGTGGCAGACGGAACGCAATTGATGCAGATCTTCCAGAACCTGATTGCGAACGCGATTAAGTTCAGAAGCAGTGAAGCACCGCGAATTCATGTGGGCGTAGAGCGTCGGGAAGAGGCGTGGCTCTTTTCAGTGCGCGATAACGGAATTGGAATTGACCCGAAATTTAGCGATCGCATCTTTGTCATTTTTCAGCGACTGCACACACGCGATGAATATCCCGGTTCAGGCATGGGGCTAGCAATTTGCAAAAAGATTGCTGAATGCCATCGCGGAACGATTTGGGTTGAGTCTGAACTGGGTCAGGGGGCAACCTTCTATTTCACCATTCCGGTAGGAGAGCGGGATCACAGCCATGCGATCGGACAGAAGAAAAACTATCTTCCTCGTC
Source organism: Leptolyngbya sp. FACHB-711 (assembly GCF_014695615.1). Taxonomy (NCBI): domain Bacteria; kingdom Bacillati; phylum Cyanobacteriota; class Cyanophyceae; order Leptolyngbyales; family Leptolyngbyaceae; genus Leptolyngbya; species Leptolyngbya sp. FACHB-711. Next base: position 16,699 of record NZ_JACJOR010000478.1, on the reverse strand, counting down.
GAGGATAATCGAGGCGATATCCGGCTCATTCAGGAAGCCCTGAAAAGCACGGGGGTAGACTGTGATGTTGTCGTCGCACGGGATGGTGTGGAAGCCATGGAATACCTTCAGCAGGATCAGGTAATTCATCCCGATCTGATTCTGCTGGATCTCAATCTGCCCAAAAAAGATGGGCGGGAAGTGCTGGCGGAAATCAAAGCGAACCCCTCCCTGAAACACATTCCCGTCGTTGTTCTCACAACATCGCGCAACGAAGAGGACATTACCAAAAGCTACGATCTGCACGTCAATTGCTATATTGCAAAATCGCGCAATCTCAATCAGCTCTTCAAAATTATTCGGGGGATCGAGGAATTTTGGTTAGAAACAGCGACACTGCCCCTCACGCTTTGATGCGTGGCTCTGCTTCATCTATCAAAGTGCTGCTGGTAGAGGACAATGCAGCGGAGTTGCGCTTGCTTCAGGAGATTCTAAAAAACACCGTAGTCAATCAGTTTTATCTTGCCTCTGCAAAGCGAATCAGTGAAGCGATCGCCTGTTTGCGAGCCGAACACTTCGACGTTATTTTGCTTGATCTCACGCTTCCCGACAGTACCGGGCTGGAGTCGCTCGACACCCTTATCGGGGAATCTTCCAACCTGCCGATCGTCGTGCTGACCAATACCAATAACGATGAACTGGCAATCCAGGCAGTTCGACAGGGCGCACAGGACTATCTGGTGAAGCGGCAGATCAATCCCGATATCCTGATCCGATCGATTCGGTACGCGATCGAGCGCAAACAGGCTTCAGTTGCCCTCCACGAAGCCAACGAAATTTTAGAAGAGCGCATTCAGGAACGCACGATCGAACTTGAAACGGCAAACCAGCGACTTCAGCAGGAAATCGCTCGCGCTCAGAAAATTCAGGAACGGCTGGAACTTGCGCAGAAAGCGGGAAAAGCAGGGACGTTCGAGTGGAATATTCAAACCAATACGGTTTCATGGACACCGGAAGTTGAAGCGTTATATGGTTTAGCCCCAGGTAGCTTCGATGGGCATTACGACGACTGGATGCAAACCCTGCACCCAGACGATCGGAGCCGAATTGAGCAGGAACTTCAGCAGGCGATCGAGAACCGACATGGGCTGGATACTGAGTTTCGGATTCTACACGTCAGCGGCAGCACCCCCTGGATTGCGGTGAAAAGCAGCCTCTTTTATGAAGGCGATCAGCCCGTTCGGATGCTCGGTATTCATATCGATATCACCGAGAAGAAACAGCTTGAGACACAGTTTTTACGAGCGCAACGGCTCGAAAGCCTGGGAACGCTTGCCGGGGGAATTGCACATGACCTGAACAATATTCTCACGCCAATTCTCGTCGTGATGCAGCTATTACCGCTGAAAATAGCAGACCTCAGCGATCACAATCATGATTTAATCAAGACTGCTGAAGCCAGTGCCCGTCGTGGAGCCGATTTAGTCAAACAGATTCTCACCTTTGCACGAGGAGTCGAAGGGCGGCGCGTTTGCATCCAGCTTAACGATTTGCTGCTCGAAATTAAGCAGATCATCGAGCCAACATTGCCCAAGGCGATCGACATCAAAACTGCCATTGCTCCCGATCTCTCGATGGTTTCCGGCGATCCAACCCACCTGCATCAGGTGCTCATGAATCTCTGTGTGAATGCTCGCGATGCCATGCCCCAAGGGGGTACGTTAACGCTCAACGCAGAAAACGTGACGATCGATGAACAGTACGCCCGAATGCACCCAGACGCTGCGGCGGGTTCCTATGTAGTTATGACCATTACAGACACAGGAATCGGGATTGCGCCAGAGCATTTGCATCGCATTTTTGATCCATTCTTTACCACCAAAGCAGTGGGCAAAGGAACGGGTTTAGGGCTCTCAGCGCTGCTCGGCATTGTTAAAAGTCACGGCGGATTTGTAGATGTCCAAAGCAAAGTGAACAAAGGCAGCCAGTTTAAAGTCTTTTTGCCTGCTAGCCGAACGATCGCCCCCTGCGTCGATAAGGAGCTGGAGTTGCGATCGGGTGATCAACAGCTCATTTTAATTGTGGACGATGAAGTCGCAATTCGTGAAACGATGCAGGAAACGCTGCTGGCTCAGGATTATCAAGTTCTGACCGCCTACGATGGCATCGGGGCGATCGCGCTGCTGGCTCAACATGAAGAAAGCATTCGCTGTGTCGTGATGGATTTAATGATGCCAACGCTGGATGGTTTTACAGCCTTGCCGCTGTTACGTCGATTTAATCCTGATCTGTGTGCGATCGCAATGAGCGGCGTGACTTCAACCGATATCACTGCGAGAGCGGAACAGGTGGGATTTCAAGGATTCCTGCAAAAGCCCTTTACGCGGAAAGATTTACTGCAAACGATTGGCTCTCACCTCAAGGCGATCGATCGGGTTTAAGCAATCCGGCAAGCGTAAGCTTAATTGGTGCAGAAAAGATGTCGAGCCTGGGGCAGTGGGCTGCAGGGACAGGCGGGGCAACTCAATCAAGTCTTTGGGTATTTGATCCGTTCTTGACCACAATATCTGCTGGGAAAGGAACAGGATTAGGAAGTCAATCAGCGACAGCTATCAAATTGCGGTAGAAAAGCATGGGGGTTCACGGTACTGTTCTTTTACTTCTGGACAAGGAACTGAATTTGTTATTGAGATTTCAGTTCAGTAACTCAAAAACAGTTGAATGATTATAGATAATTCAATAATTTGAAACATGGAAGTTATCTTTCTTATTTCAATCAGGAATACTGGGACGTCGCAGTACAATTAATGTTAATGAAATCAATGGCTTGTGCTAGCCGTCCTTAAGATTGGAATTGTATGAAGATTGGAATTGTATGCAGATAGCTCCTTCGCCTAAGTATGAATCAGTAAGGCTTTGTGCCCTCTCGCAGTATGGCATTTTAGAGACTGAACCTGAAGCTGCCTTTGACGACCTTACCCGCCTGGCCGCGCACTTGTGTGGTGCACCGATCGCCCTGATCAGTCTTATTGATGCTCATCACCACTGGTTTAAGTCAAAGGTGGGGCTAGAAGCCACAGAAACTGCCCACGATATTGCATTCTTTAGCCATACCATCTTACAGCGCGAAGTGTTGATAGTACCAGACGCACTGGAGGATGAACGATTTGCAACCCATCCACTCGTGACTCCCAACCCGACGATCCGCTTTTATGCGGGGATGCCTTTGCTCACTCCCACCGGAGAAGTATTGGGAACGCTCTGTGTAATTGATCGAGTTCCTCGTACACTCACGCCTCAGCAAATTGAAGTTCTGCAGGTTCTAGGTCAACAGGTCGTTACTCAACTAGAGCTGCGGCATAGCCTGATGAAATCGGTGTTACTGGCAGAGGAATGCAAGGCGGCTGAATTGGCACTGCGTCAGAGCGAAGCCAAGTTTCGCAACCTGGTCGAACAGGCAAATGATTGGGTCTGGGAAATTGACCTTGACGGTCGCTTTACCTACACCAATCCCAAAGTGTTTGACATTCTAGGATGTCGAGCTGAAGAAGTCTTGGGGAAAACGACGTTCGACTTTATGGCTGCAAAAGAAGCCAAGCAATTTTCTATCCTTCTGAGTCCCTTCATCGCTCAGCAAACTCCTTTTGTTGGATTAGAAAAAGTCCTGCTTCACAAAAACGGGCATGCTGTTGAACTCGAAACGAGTGGTTGTCCTATTTTGAATGAAGAAGGCAGGCTCCAAGGGTATCGGGGCATGGTGCGGGATATCACCAAGCGCAAGCAAACCGAACGACAGATGCAGCAAGCTCTAGCTCAAGAAAAGGAGCTGAGAGCATTGAAATCTCAGTTTATTTCGATGGCTTCTCATGAATTTGGTAGCCCCCTCAGTACAATTATGCTTGCAGCTGAACTGTTGGAACATTACAGCCATCGTTGGAGCGAGGCAGAAAGACTAGAACGACTCAAATGTATTCAAACAGCAGCGAAGGAAATGAAATCACTGCTTGAAGACATCCTGATTGTTGGTCAAGCTGAAGCTGGAAAGATTCAATCGAAGCCTGTTGCTCTAGACCTATCTAAGTTTTGTCACGACCTCGTGAATCAAATGCAATTGCACGCGGGGAGCCGACAGACGATCGCCTTTACAAGCAACTATACAGACCATTGCGTTTACCTGGATGAAAAACTGCTGCGACAGGTTCTCGTTAATCTACTCTCTAATGCAATGAAGTACTCGCCTGAAGGGAGCAGAATTCAGTTTCGAGTCAGTTGTCAGGAGTCACAGGTGCTTTTCCATGTTCAGGATGAAGGAATTGGCATTCCCCCAGAAGACCAACCCCATTTATTTGAGTTCTTCCACCGAGCAAGGAATGTAGGCAAGATTCCTGGAACTGGATTAGGATTAGCAATCGTTAATCAGCTGATTAGCGCAATGGAAGGAAAGATTACGGTTGAAAGTTGTGTTGGAATCGGTACGACCTTTAAGTTTTGTCTTCCTTCAACACTTTGATTTTTAGGAACTGGCTTAATGCCATGTCAATTGGCGTGGTGGTATCGTACAAATTGGTTATACAAACCGGTTAGAGAATATCTGAGAAGCTTAGTGGTGTAGAAATCTCAGACGGTTTCAATCCGAGAAAGTAACGATTTGAGAGAGCTCAATGCGGCAGTCTAAAGTGTCCCGTTTGCGGCGATCGCAGCCTCGCTTGGATGGCTCTGGGGCTTGTACCCCGTCTGTCTTGCCTTTGCGGTCTTGCTTCCTCGAATGGCGATGCTCATGCCAAGTGACCCATCGGGTTTGCTCAGAATCGGAGGCGAGGGGGCAGTTTGGATCACAGCGATGACTTTTCAAACATCCTCTTACAAGAAATTCAATTCGATCGCAGCAAAAAGATACATTAATTGAACTGTCAATCTATCCTAGAGGACAATTTTTCGCTCGGATTTTCCCTTAAAACAGAGTGGGGTAAAACGGGGGATGGCGTGGCTGATTGTAAGCAAAGCAATTTCAACCTGGCTTCTGACTGGGCTGAGGAAGAGGTTTTTGTGTTTCCGGCTTCGTTCGCTCAGCAGCGACTCTGGTTTATTGATCAGCTAATGCCAGGGGCTTCGTTCTACACAATCCCGATTATCTTAAAGCTGACAGGCGTTTTGAATCGAGCGGCACTGGAATCTAGCCTGGAGGCGATCGTTCATCGTCATGAAGTGCTGCGAACTGCCTTTGATGTGGTCGATGGGCAACTGGTTCAGGTGGTTTGCGATTGGGCTTCGGTTGCTCTGCCATTGGTTGAGCTTCAGAGCTTGCCAGAAGGCGATTTTCTCGCTGAAGAACTGGAAAGCAGCCGAGAAGAAATTGCGCTGATACAGATTCGAGCGCGAGCGCAGCAGCCGTTTGATCTGACTCAGGGTCCGCTGTTTCGACTAGGGCTGTGGCGGTTGGGAGAAACCGATCATTTGCTGCTAATCGCGCTGCATCACATTATTTTTGATGAGTGGTCGAGCGGGGTTTTGATTCGAGAACTGGGTGAATTTTATGCAGCAGCAGTGAACGATCGCCCGTCGGAGTTGCCAGCCTTGTCCATTCAATATGCAGATTTTGCTGGCTGGCAGCGGGAATGGTTGCAGGGAGAGGTGTTGAATGCTCAGCTTCGCTACTGGCGTCAGCAGCTCAAAGATGTGCCCCGGCTCAATTTGCCTGTGCTCAACGGATTGGGGGGGCATCCCAGCAGGCAAAGTAATCGGGGAGCCAGCCAACTGCTGGAGCTGCCTCAGGGCTTGCTTGATCAACTAGAGGAGCTGAGCCAGGCGGCAGGCGTAACGCTGTTTATGACCCTGCTGGCGGCGTTTCAGACATTACTGCACCGTTACACTGGACAAACGGATATTGCGATCGGTTCACCCATTGCGAATCGTCATCGCAGTGAGCTGGAGGGACTGATCGGGTTTCTGGTGAATAGCCTAGTGCTGCGATCGAATTTGTCGGACGATCCCCCCTTTCGGGTGCTGCTCGATCGAGTGCGGGAAGTGACATTGGCGGCGTATGCCCATCAGGATGTGCCGTTTGAAAAGCTAGTCGAGGAATTGCAGCCCGTCCGCAGTTTGAATCAAAATCCGCTGTTTCAGGTGGTGTTTGCGCTGCAAAATACGCCGATGACGCAACTTGAACTGCCGGGATTAACGCTCAGCCCGGTGGCATTTGAAACGGAAACAACGCGCTTTGATCTGGAACTGTATGTCTGGAAGTGTGACGGCAACTTTAGAAGTCTGTGGGGCAAGGGATGGCAGCAGTCTGAGGGGTTGCGGGGCGTATTGGTCTATCACCGGGATTTGTTTGACGATGCGGCGATTGTCCGGTTGCGGCAGCAGTTTCAATGGCTGTTAGAAGGCGTTGTGACCAATCCAGACTCGCGCCTATCGATGTTGCCTTTAATGACGCAGGCAGAGCAACAGCAGCAGTGGAGCCTCTGGAACCAAACCCAGACCGACTACCCGGAAAATTGGACGGTGCATGAGCTGTTTGAAACCCAGGTGAGGCAGCGATCGCATGCGATTGCCGTTCAGTTTGGACAGCAGCAGTTTACCTACCGGGAACTGAACCAAGGCAGTAACCAGCTTGCCCGCTATTTGCAAAAGCTTGGAATTGAGGCGGGAATGCGCGTAGGAATCTGCCTGGGACAATCTGCAGAAACGATCGCTGCGATACTGGCAGTTTTGAAAGCTGGGGCAGCCTACCTACCGCTCGATCCTGACTATCCGCCGGAACGGTTGCGTTTTATGTTGGAGGATTCTGAAGTTCCAATCGTGATCACGCAGTTGCGGTGGCAGAATTTATTTGAGAATGACGTTAAGGTGATTGCTTTAGAGCAGGAATGGCAGACGATCGCACAAGAGTCTGAGGAGAATTTAGCAAATCGCTGCCCCAACAATCCGCTTGCTTATGTAATGTACACGTCTGGTTCGACGGGAACTCCCAAAGGCGTGATGGTTTCGCATCGGGCGATCGTCCGCTTGGTGTGCGATACAAACTATGTGCAAATTAAACCAGAAATGCGAATGGCACAGGCGGCAAATCTGGCATTTGATGCAGCAACGTTTGAAATCTGGGGTGCGTTGCTTAACGGAGCTTGTCTGGTGGGAATTGAGCGAGATATTACCCTGTCTCCGGCAGACTTTGCCGCAGCACTGCAAGAGCAGCAGATTGATGCAATGTTTCTCACCACGGCTTTGCTGAATCAAACGGTGAGCCAAATTCCCGCGGCGTTTCGATCGCTCACTTATCTTTTGTTTGGTGGCGAGGCAGCCAATCCCGATCGCGTCAGAACGATTCTGGAGCAGGGTAAACCGCAGCATTTAATTCATGTGTATGGTCCCACCGAAAACACAACTTTTTCAACCTGGTATGAAGTTGAGAATGTGCCGGAGAATGCAGTTACGATTCTGATCGGTAAGGCAATTGCGAATACGCAGGTGTATGTGCTGGATACAAATTTAATGCCCGTCCCCCCTGGAATTATTGGTGAGATTTATCTAGGCGGTGATGGATTAGCGCAGGGATATCTGAACCAACCGCAGTTAACTCAGGAACGCTTTATTGATCATCCGGTGAATCAGCAGCGATTATATAAAACAGGCGATCGTGCCCGTTATGACACCGATGGAAATCTTGAGTTTTTGGGGCGAACTGACTATCAGGTTAAAATTCGCGGCTTTCGGATTGAGTTGGGCGAAATTGAAACAGCTTTACTTCAGCATCCAGAAATTGAGGCGGCACTCCTGACCGTGCGCGAAATCGAAGCCGATCGCCAACTGATTGCCTATGTCGTTCCCAAAACTGTGAAGCGATTATCGGTCACAGAACTGGAGCTGCGCTCTTTTCTCAAAGCAAAATTGCCTGCCTATCTGCTGCCTGCGGCGTTTGTGGTTCTGGATGCGCTCCCCCTCACGCCCAATGGCAAAGTAAATCATCGCGCCCTGCCCCTGCCTACCCTGACATCGATCGATCCAGTCACGGCAACTGCGCCCACCACTTCGCTAGAGCAGGTTTTAGTCGATCTATGGCGACAGCTTTTGGGACGGGAAGCAGGCATTCACGACAATTTTTTTGAACTGGGCGGTCATTCGCTGCTGGCAACTCAGCTTGTGTCGCGGCTACGCGATCGATTCCGGGTGGAAATTCCTTTAAGAACCGTGTTTGAAACGCCGACGATCGCAGCTCTAGCACAAAAAATTGAGGCAATGCCGGACGTGGATTTGTCTCAGTTTCAGTCGTTGACTCAATTATCAGCCGCAATGCCGTCCCGTGAGGAGATTGAGCTATGAGCCATCGTTCGATCGCCGAATTTTTGGCAGAGCTGCAACGTCTAGATGTGCAGTTAGCGGTTGTGGAATCGCCTATCTCGGAGGGTTTGACTTTATCGCCGCGTCTCCGCTGCAATGCTCCAACAGGGGTTTTAACTTCTGAACTGAGGCAGCAGTTAATCGATCGCAAAGCAGAGATTATCAATTTTCTACAGCATAATCTACAGCAAGATTCTCAACCCGATTCTCAGCCAGACTTTCAACCAGGCCTTCAACCCGATTCTCAACCGGACTTTCAACCCGGTTCTCAAAATATTGTTCAAAATTGTGTTCCGCAAACCCTATCCCAGTCTATTCCACTTAATTCTTCAGAAACAGTATTTCCCTTGTCGTTTGCTCAGCAGCGATTATGGTTTCTATATCAAATTGCGCCCGATAATCCTTTTTACAATGTGCCTGCAGCAATTCGGCTAACCGGATCGCTCAATTGCTCTGTGCTGGAGCGATCGTTTAACGAGATAGTCCGTCGTCATGCTGCTCTGCGAACGACTTTTACCACCGCAAATCGTGAACCTGTGCAGGTGGTTGAACCAGAAGCCAGAATTACAATTCCTGTTGTTGATTTACGATCGTCCTTGCAGAAAACTGCAACGCAAACAATTGCCCCCAGCGATGCTTTCCTGAAAAAACTGCGAAGCGATAGAGAACATATCCTGCAACAATTCATCACCGCCGAAGCCCAGCGTCCCTTTAATCTAAGTACCGATTTACCGATGCGGGTGACGCTGCTGCAATTTGACGAGTCGGAGGCGATTTTGCTGTTAACGCTGCATCATATCGTGGCAGATGGCTGGTCGCTGGGTGTGCTGATTCGGGAGTTGGCTGAGCTTTATCAAGTCGGCATTCAAGGACGATCGGCAGCTCTTGCTCCATTACCCATTCAATATGCAGACTTTGCCTGCTGGCAGCGGCAGTGGCTTCAGGGCGAAGTGTTGGAGAATCAGTTGGCTTACTGGCGCAAGCAGCTCCAGGACGTTTCACGGCTAGATTTACCGATTGACCGTCCGCGTCCTGCGATGCAGACCTATCGGGGCGCAACCTTTCCCCTTCGCTTTTCTCCGACTTTGACCGGGGCGATCGAGGCACTCTGTCAGCAGGAAGGAGTGTCTTTGTTTATGACCCTGCTGGCGGCGTTTCAAACGTTGTTGCACCGCTACACTGGACAAACCGATATTGCGATCGGCTCACCAATTGCCAACCGTCACCGCAGCGAGTTCGAGGAGTTAATCGGCTTCTTTGTGAACAGTCTGGTGATGCGCTCGGACTTGTCGGGCAATCCCACGTTTCGAGAATTGCTGGGGCGGGTGCGAAATGTGGCGTTAGAGGCGTATCAGCATCAGGACTTGCCGTTTGAAAAGCTGGTCGAGGAGCTTGACCCAGAGCGAGATTTGAGCGGGAATCCCCTGTTTCAGGTTGCCTTTGCGCTGCAAAATGCGCCGATGCAGCCGTTGGAATTACCCGGAGTTCGCCTGGAACCTGTGCCACTGGAGCCGCAGACAACTCGCTTTGATCTGGAGGTGCATCTGTGGCAGCCGTCGCACGGGTTAAGCAGCCTGTGGCAGTCTGAGGCAGGCTTAAGCGGCTTTATTTCCTACAGCACCGACCTCTTCGATCGCGCCACAATTCACCGATTTGTCGAACATTTTCAAACCCTGTTGCATGGTATTGTTGCCAATCCCGACGCACGGCTGTCAGACCTGCCATTGCTCACCCCTGCCGAACATCAGCAGCTTGTGGTGAAGTGGAATCAAACGGCAACCGAATTTCTAAACGATCGCAGTTTTTATCATTTCGGTTTTCATCATTTATTTGAAAGACAGGCCAATCAGTTTCCTGAAAGAATTGCTTTAGTCACCGAATCGGAATCCCTCAGTTACGCTGAATTGAATGATCGAGCTGATCGCTTAGCGAATACGCTCAAACAAATTGGAGCACAGCCTAATGATTTAGTCGGATTGTGTGTCGATCGATCGGCTGACTTGATCATCGGCATTCTTGGCATTCTCAAAACAGGGGCAGCCTATGTGCCGATCGACCCCAGCTATCCCACCTATCGCATTGAGTTTATCTTGACCGATACACAAATGAACGTTCTGCTGACGCAATCCTGGCTACGGGAAACCTTGCCGCGATCGCAGGCGCAAATCATCTGTCTCGATCAGCCGCTTGCGGTGAATGAAAAAGTTAAAGTTTCAGTGCTGAATTCAAATCTCAGCCGTCCCTTTAACCCCTCAATTCTGGAAGGAACCGATCTGGAAGGAACCGAGCTTGATGATTCTGACGCTCAAAGTTCTCCAACGTTGGAAGATTTAGGGGGCAATTCTCCCTTTTTTACCCGGGATTCGCTGGCGTACGTGATTTATACTTCCGGTTCGACTGGAACGCCGAAAGGAGTGCTGATTACCCATCGTGGACTGTGCAATGTGGTGGCAGCACAGCGTCAAGCTTTTGATTTACCTGCTGATTCATCCAGCAAAATTCGGGTGCTTCAGTTTAGTTCGCTTAGCTTTGATGCATCAGTGTTTGAGATTGCGCTGGCGATCGGTTCAGGGGGGACGCTCTACATTCCGCCGCAGTCTGTTCAGTTGCCCGGAGCCGCTCTGGTCAGGTTTTTGCAGGATCATGCAATTACCCACGCGCTGCTCACTCCGGCGGTGTTGGCGGTGCTGCCGTCTGCAGATCTGCCTGCGCTGCAAACGCTGATTACCGGAGGCGAAGCCTGTCCCCGTCCGGTGATCGATCGCTGGGCAGCCAATCGCCGCTTCTTCAATGCCTACGGACCCACAGAAACTACGATTTGGGCAACGGTTGCCGAACTGTGTCCCGGTGATGCACCGCTGATTGGTCGTCCGGTGGCGAATATGCAGGTGTATGTGCTGGATGATGCGCTTCAGCCTGTGCCGATCGGCGTGGTGGGCGAACTCTACATCGGCGGGGCAGGCGTTGCACGAGGCTATTTGAATCGTCCTGAACTGGCGAGCCGGTTTATTTCCAGTCCGTTTGAGGCCAATCCGTTTGATGCCAGTCTGTCGAGTTCGGGGGCGAGACTCTATCGCACGGGTGATCGGGTGCGCTATCGGGCAGATGGCAATTTAGAATTTTGTGGACGATCGGACGATCAAATTAAAATTCGCGGATTTCGGGTCGAACCGGGCGAGATTGAAACTGCCCTGCAAAGTCATCCGGCAGTTCAGGAGGCAATCGTTTTAGCAACGGGCGAAGCCTCCCACGCCAAGCGGCTGCTTGCCTATTTCAGTCTGACTCGTCCCTTGATTTTTAACGCTGGCGACTCCAATTCTGGCAGCACACAATCGACACCAGGCTTACTTCAAGCCCAGCAAATCCAGCACTGGCAGACGCTCTACAACCAGACCTATCGATCGCCTGATCGTCCGGCTGATCCGGCATTCAACATCACAGGCTGGAACAGCAGCTACACTGGAGAGCCAATTCCGGCAGCCCAGATGCGCGAATGGGTAGACGATCGCGTGCAGCAAATTCTCGCTCTTCATCCTAAACAAGTGCTAGAAATTGGTTGCGGCACAGGGCTACTGCTCTTTCAAATTGCGCCGCACTGCGAGGCTTACTGGGGCATCGATTTTTCGACGGTTTCGCTGGAGACGGTGCAGCGGCAGGTGAACGATCGAGGATTGTCTCAGGTGAAATTATTGCATCGATCGGCAGCGGATTTTGAGGGCGTTGCATCGTCTGCGTTTGATGCCGTGATTCTCAATTCGGTGGTGCAATATTTTCCTGATGTGGATTACTTAATGCAGGTCATTGCAGGGGCGATCGAGGCAGTGCGTCCGGGCGGCACAGTGTTTCTGGGCGATGTGCGAAGCCTGCCGCTGCTGAAGGCTTTTCATGCCTGGGTCGGTTTGTCTCAGGCTGATGAAACTACAGAACGAACTCAGCTTCGCCAGCAGGTTGAACGATCGCAGTTTGAAGAATCAGAGCTGGCGATCGATCCTGCCTTTTTTTATGCCCTGCGCGATGCGTTTCCCAGGATTCATCGGGTACAGATTCGCCTTGCGCGTGGTCGCAGCCATAACGAAATGACACAGTTTCGCTATAACGTGTTGCTGCACATCGGTCAGCATGATTTATCTGAGAACGAATTCCAATTCCCCGAAAAGAAGAACTGCTTCGGATCACCTTTGCAGCAAATGCAATGGATAGACTGGAAAACTCAAAAGATAACCGTCAGCGATACGCAAAAATACTTGCTTGAGCATCAGCCTGATCGGTTTGGGGTAAGGAATATTGCTAACGCTCGTGTTGATAATGCTGTACAAACGGCTGAATGGCTATCAAGTAAAGCATTACCTAAAACAGTAGGAAAATTTCGGGAAAAGCTACAGAATTCTGTTAAAACTGCGATTGATCCACAAGATTGGTGGGATCTAGAAAAGGTTTTGCCTTATCAGGTTGAAATAAGCTGGTCGAGCGATTCCCAAGCCGGAACCTATGATGTTGTTTTGATTCGGAATGAAATTAGAAATGACATCAAGAATGAAATTAGAAATGGCATTGCCTCAGAAGTTAATTTTGCGACTCATTCACCGCTCAATTCACCAATTCATTCACGCACAATTCAGCAGAATAATTCATCTCAGGATTTGTCCCAGAATTCATCCTGGCATCGCTATACCAATAATCCACTTCAGTCTCAGGTTGCCCGGCAGCTTATTCCTGAACTTCGCGCTTTTCTGGGACAAGCCCTACCTGATTACATGATTCCCACTGCCTTTGTGCCGCTCGAAACCCTTCCCCTCACCCCCAACGGCAAGATCGATCGCGCTGCCCTGCTCGAACAGAATGAATTCGACTGGCAATCGCTTGAATCGACTCCAAGCCCAAATCTTCTCGCCAATGACGCAAGCCAAACTCCTACCGAACTCGCCCTGATCGACATTTGGAAAGAGCTGCTGCGGCTTCAGCAAATCCACATTCACGACAGCTTTTTTGAACTGGGTGGACATTCGCTGCTGGCAACCCAGATGACTTCGCGGATTCGCGATCGCTTTGAGGTAGAACTCCCGCTCCGCCGTGTCTTTGAAACTCCCACGATCGCCCAACTTGCTCCAGCGATTGACAGACTTCGCGATAGCACCCTCATACAGTCTCCGCCGATTGGGCGTCTGGAACGATCGGTTTATCGATGGCAGCGATCGAAGCGGTCAGAAAGCGATTTTCAAACAGACACAGCTCAAACAGACATAGCCCGAACAGACACAGTCCGAACAAAGACAGAGAGATTGGCTCAGTCATCAACGCTGGTATCCTTGTCGTCGAACTATCAATATTCACGGCTTGATCAATCAGTTGTAGCTGAGGCTGTTAAATCTGAGGCTGTTAAATCTAATTTAGAAATCGTTCCGCGATCGAATGGCGATCGACTAACTGATCAAATTATCAATAGTAACTTTGCAAAAGCCCGATCGCCGCTAGTTCCCCTAACCGTTGAGGGAAATCGATATCGTCCTGGGAGCGTTACGCGATCGCCCTTTTTCTGTGTGCACCCGATATTTGGCGTGGTGTTTCCCTATCTAGAACTGGCGCAGCTTTTAGAAACTAGTTCAGCAGTGAATCGCAGTTTTTATGGGCTTCAGCCGCTCGGATTAGACGGAAAACATCTGCCGTTTAACCGGATCGAGGCGATGGCAGCCTATTACATTACAGCGATGCGAGCCGTTCAGCCTCACGGACCCTATTTTCTGGGCGGATGGTCTTTTGGTGGGCTGGTTGCCTTCGAGATGGCGCAGCAGCTTACCCAGGCAGGTGAAACCGTTGCGCTGTTAGCAATTCTCGATACGCCCGCCCCCCTTGCCCATCAGCAGCCCTCTCTGGTACAGAGCCTCAAGTTTTTGCTGAAAACTGCGCTCTGGTCTACGCTGCCGTTCTTGTTAGACTATGGCGCGATCGTCACTAATCGATTTCCTGTCCTGAATACCCTGCCGAATGCTTTGCCCCAATCGCAACGCTGGAAATCCTGGTATTCGCGCTGGCAATGGTCTGCAATTACGCGCCTGATGCCCGATGCGCGGCTCCGACTCCAAGATGAATCGGCGATCGTGCCGCTGATGCGAATTTTTTATGCAAACAGTCAGGCAGCTTATCGCTATATGCCGCACTTCTATCCTGGCTCTGTAACCCTCTTCAAAGCGACGAATCCCTCGGACTACGGCAGTTCTGACCCCACGCTGGGCTGGAGTCAATTATGCGATCGAGTTCAGGTGCATTCTGTTCCGGGCAATCATTTATCGATGCTTAAACTGCCCCACGTGCAGGTTCTAGCGCAGCAGCTTCAAGCCTATCTTTCCTAGAAGCAGTTTGAAACGTTGCAGATCTAACGCCCCAAAACTAGCTCGATCGATCTCAAAGCGACGCAAGTATTGCTGCCAAATCGTCGCCAGTGCAGGTAAGTCGGTGGGCGGAATAAAGTCCATCCTTGCTGGGCTCGATCGCTCCAAAGCAGGAACTGCTTCGTATCGCCTTGGGAGAAACAGCCTTGCATCGCTCCTGCAATTTCGACAGATTGTTGCATGAGGGAGAGCGATCGCCCCACCAACTTCTAAAATTTAAAGTGAAGTTTGCCAGGTTTGGTTTTATGTCTGTTTTACCGCCCGACTCTTCGGAGCAGTCGAATTCATTAGATAGCGAAGCGGCAGCCGTTCTGCTGAAGCAACTCCGACGCAAAGAGGAAAATTGGGTTGTCTGGGGGCAAGCCTGTCAGCAGTTGCAGAAGGCAGGCTATTCGCCGCAGCAAATTTTTGAGGAAACGGGATTTGAGCCAGTTCAGCAAAATCAGGTGATTGT
Organism: Leptolyngbya sp. FACHB-711; assembly: GCF_014695615.1. NCBI lineage: Bacteria > Bacillati > Cyanobacteriota > Cyanophyceae > Leptolyngbyales > Leptolyngbyaceae > Leptolyngbya > Leptolyngbya sp. FACHB-711. The sequence goes on along the minus strand of NZ_JACJOR010000478.1, from coordinate 1,543 downwards.
GGCAGCTCAGGTTTATCAGTCGATCGCCTCTGGAACGGTGAGTCCAGACGTGCTGACGCGGTTCGAGCGGACTGGAAGCGATACGCTATATGAATTTCGAATCTTAACTCAAGCAGATCGGGCAGCGGCGGCGACCCTGGCGGTTGAAAAAGGAATCGATTCAGAAGCGGCGCGGGATGTGGCGAAAGCGATGAAGGAGTATTCGCGGCTCTCTAATCCGCCTACGGGGTTTACCGCTGCGGCTGGCGATGGAATTGCCTACTACTACTGGAAGCTAGCGCGGCAGCAGACTGACCTTCAGGCACGATCGCGCCTTATTGCCCAGGCGTTGCGGTTTGCGGAGAGTGAGACTGCCCGAAAGCAGGTTGAAAAGTTGTTAACTGATTTTTCGGTTACGCGCAGTCGTCCTGCTCCGCGATTGCCTTTTTATCGGTTGGAGTCTGCGACTGAGCAGCCACGAATTTTGCCTGTGGTAGGGAAATTACCGCTGGCGATCGCCGATCTTCAGGCAGTGCCGCTGGTCGAGCCGCAGGGAACGTTTCAGCTTGTTCAGTTTTCGGGCACAGGAGTATGGGTTAGCTTACCGGGTTGGCAGGTGATTTTTGCGGCAGAAGATCCGGTTGCGTTTTTGGCAGACACTGATCGGCTTCCCAATAATGACTTAGAAACGATCGAAGAAGTGATGATTGTGATCGATCGGGCGGAACGCGAATGGCAGGACAACAGCTACTTTGCAATCGAGCAGGATGGACAGATTCAGATTGATTGGTTTGAGGAAGCTCCAGAGAAAACGTTGCTGGGTCGCGTGATTTTAGTTTTGCGTCCAAAGAAGGTGCTGGATGAAGGATACAACAAGGAGCTGTGGCAGATTGATGAGTAGTGTTTACTGCGATCGATCAGGATGAAGATAGGTTGCTGTGTCGCAAAAGCGATCGATGGTAAGGCAAACAAGCCTGGCTTTGCCTTATCCCCTCCGATGTCTACTCATGCTCTATCTTGATTCAAGGGGGTAGTTGATGTTGACGATCCCGCTCGTCTCTGTGAGGTATGCGAGGTTGAGCTTGACGGAGATGGGTAGGAAAACTGCATCCTATACAGAAAGCTCATGGTAATTAGTGAGATAGTTCTACTTTGAAGAAGCTTAAAGGTAGCACCGTTTTTGTTGGTCTGTTATCAATTCTTTCTCAGTTTTGCAGCTAACGCACAAAGAGCCATTTGCCTAGTTGTGGCGAAATTAAAGAATGTCGTTGCTGTAGTTCAGTAATGTATGAAAGGGTTGATTCAATATCTTGATGAAATCAAGTTAGATAAAGCGATTCTCTGGTGCTATCTCATTTGGTACCTTGTAATCCTTTATTTCTATTTCGATCCTTCGCTGAAGATATGGATTAATTCAATTGGTATCAGTGCGGTCATTGGGACAGGTCTCTTATTCAGTGTTTCTTCTGGCAAGACTGGCAGAAGTGATCCCTGGCAAACATTCAGGTTATATCTGATGCCATTCTGCGTCTCAAGCTTTTCTGCTTTGATTAAAGGGCAGGGG
>NZ_JACJOR010000477.1:0-5493 GCF_014695615.1 Leptolyngbya sp. FACHB-711 | reverse complement strand
TAGGGTTCTTATACCCTCGGAGATCTTGAATATGACTTACCCTACCGAACCGCAATCTGCGATCGGTCAAACCTTGCGCGACCGATGCGATCGAGAAGCGGTCAAACTTGCGCTGATCGGCAAGCCTGCGGGCGTGGATCAGTGTGTGATTGAGCTAGAGCGCAGAGGCTTTTGTGACAGCTACGCCTGGAGTCCACCGATTCCTGTACCTGAGAATGCCGTGATCCAAAGCAGTTCTCCTCAGGGAGGAATTATTCAGTTCCACAAAGGTGAAGTGATCCGGCTCTACAAGCGCTGGTATCCCATCACCATCCAGACTATTCCCCTGTAGGAGCGATCGCTGCCGAATTACGGGATAACTACATCCCTGCCAAGAAACCTCCTCAACCCTCAAAGTCCCCCAGAATTGGGGGATTTAGGGGGCTGTCCAGCGTTGTCACGCGCAACCCTTCGTCCTCCAATTTTGCTTCGATCGCCCTATTCCTTCGGTAGCTCATACTGCCCAACAATGCGCTTTGCATATTCCGGCACATGAGCCTCTAACTTTTCGGGATGGTTGCGCTTGGTGTACAGATAGTTGCGCGTGAAATGAGAATCGATCGAAAAACGCGCATATTCCAGCCCTTTGGGACCAATTTTTTCGATCACCACGCCCATCAGTTTTGCTGCCCACATTGGCAGGGTTACGCCTTTGTCATAAGCCGGAATGCTTTGCTGCACGGCATTTTTTCGATCGCCCTGCGACATTACAGGCTGCGTGTCAAGCTGATCCATCACCAGATCCAGCATTTCCTGACCGCAATCGTTTCGCACCACAATCCACTGCCAGCCAAACGGCGCGCCCATATAGCCCACCACCAGATCCGCCAGCGAATTCACATAGTCAAAGCAGCTCATGCAGGACGGCGCGAACACATCCTTCAGCTGGTTGGTTTTGAGTCCAAAGAACGGTACTTTCTCGATCGACCCGTCCTCGTGCTTAAAATGCACCCGAAAATCCTGCATGAATTCGTAATGCACCACCGTTTCGGGCGATCGGCTGGTGGTATCGAGAAATTTTTGCAGTCCGGCGCGGGTCACATTGTCCACACAGGGCGTTCCCAGCACATAGAGCTTTTCTAAACCAAGCTCCTTTTCTACAGCGCGAAGTGCCTGAATCTGACAGCCCACGCCAATGACTAACAGCCGCTTCATGCCCGACTGCTGCACCTGCTCCAGCACCGACAGGTTGGGCGACAGGGTTGGCTTATTTACTCTCGCTGCCAAGATCTCTTCTGGCGTGCGGGCAATCACAGGCTGCGGCTGAAACCGATCGTCCTTCGTATTCTGGACGCACACCACGCCTTCCACCATGCCCCGATTCAGCATCTCAATCGCGATCGAACTCACGATGCCCGTCCACTGCGCTCCGTCGATCGGCTGCTGTTTGCGGGCTGCCATCATGTCCTGCCGCACGCCAAAATACCAGTCGTCCTGATCGTCCAGATTGCGCGATCGCCCGTGGGTTTGCGCTTCTAACTCTGGAATCTGCTGATTAATAAAGGCGCAGGCTTCTTTAACGTAGTGAATATAGTAGGTATCACACAACCCGCATTCGCTGCACAGTTCTTTTGCCGGACGGCGGCTACCGGGCTTCAGTGCCTTCGCTTTTTGATGCTTGTTTTGATGCTGGGGGGAATCAGGAGTAATAGCAGTCATTGAAAGAAATTTATTAACATGAGCGTCTCTCAATCACAATACCGTAGAGACTGTTCACCGTGGCGCACCTGAGACAAAATTAAGCGTTTGAGACTGCTCCGGCAGGCTTTCCTCCTTCCTGGTATCTTGGAATTAAAAGCAAATTTAAGCAGATAGTCTTTATTCTTTTGCCGATCGTTCAATCAATAAAGAGAAACACTGATATCCATCGATATGAACTACGTTATTGCTGTTCTTGCCGATCGCATTCAAGCCGAAGCCGCCTACTCTCAGCTTGAGAAAGAAGGCATTCCGCAAAACCAGATGAGCATCTTAGGTCGAGGCTATAAAACTGCTGATGAGTTTGGCTTTATCGATCCCAAACAGCCTGCCCGCAAACAGGCTCGCTTGATGTCCTTTTGGCTGGTTCCCTTTGGTTTTATTGGCGGAATCGCCTTTAACCTGGCAACAAACTATGAAGTCATCCCCGAAATTGGACTTTTCGGAAACCGCATTCTCGGTGGCATTCTGGGGGCGATCGGCGGCGCAATGGGCAGCTTTTTTGTGGGCGGGCTCACAGGCGCATCTATTGGCAGTGGAGATGCCCTTCCCTACCGCAATCGTCTTAAAGAAGGCAAATACATTGTTGCAGTCAACGGCGCGCCCAACATCACCAACAAAGCCTCCAGCATCCTGAAACAATTCGAGCCCGAAAGCCTCCAGGGCTACGTTGACCCCAATATCAATTAATCCCTTGATCCATCAAGCTCTGAGGTTAATGCGTTCGCTGCGCTAACCTAGTCCTACGAACGAACCACCCCTCATTTCCCCATCCACCCATCCACTCCCTTTCCCATGACTCTTCCCAAAACGCTCGAAGAAGCGATCGAACAGGCAAAAGTCTCGACCCAGGCAGCGATCAATGATAGCTACAAGCGGCTTCAGGTCGAAATCGTCTTTCCCGAACTCAAAACGATGCCGGTCGCCGCTCAGTTTCTAGAACCATTTGAGCCTCTGGGAAGCAAGCTGCGGGTGTATTTCACCGATGCAGGGGCTGCGGCTCTTGCCCGACGCGACTGGGGCGAAAAACCGTTTGCCATTCGCGGCTTGAGCGATCTTAAAGCAGAAATTCAGCCGGACGAAGAACTGCTGCTGTTTGTCGAGCCGTCTTCGGTGGAAGTCAACGAGGTGGAGCAGATTTGTCAGCAGGCAGGCGATCGGGCAGTGATCTTGCTCAATCCCAAAATGGAGGACATTGTGACGATCGGGATTGGCTACGCCGGAAGGCAGCTTCGAGAGCGATTCTTGAAGCAGTTTGATACCGCTTACTACCTTCAGCCGATTCCAGGAGCAGCAATTCTGCGAGCATATCCCTCCTCCTGGCAGGTCTGGGTGGAAAAAGGCGAGGATGACTATGAGCTAGCCGGAGAATTTTCTCAAAAGCCAAATAGCGAAATGCTGGAAGGGCTTTTGATGGGTTCTTCTGCGCCTGATTCACAGGAAAATGTCTCTGAGCAAACAGCTACCTCATCTCGATCGCCCCAGCGGAAAGGCATTTTGTCCTCGCTTCAGCAATTTCTGCGGGCATTAAGCCAGTAGGAGGACGCTGTGTCAGAAGCAAAATTTGTAATTTATTTAACATAGCTTTAAAGGACAAGCGATCAAAAGCGCAGGTTGTTGGGCACAATTAGAATAAGGACTTAATGTTGAGAAGTGTAAAGGCTGAAATGTAAAGGCAGGCTTTTTGCTGACCGATGTTGTTATGCTGCTTTAGTCAGGTTGTCTGTCTTTATAAATGTGATTTGCCTGAATGTGATTTGTTGAGCGTCTTAAGAGGATAAATGCCCGTGTCTAGCAGTCGTCGAATTTTCGTGGGCGATGTTCATGGTCACTACGATGCCCTGATGCGACTTCTAGAAACGATTGCGCCTAATTCTGATGATCAAATTTACTTTGTAGGAGATTTGATCGATCGCGGACCTAAAAGTGCTCAGGTTATTGAGTTTGTGCGATCGCAGGGCTATGGCTGCGTGATGGGAAACCATGAACAAATGCTGCTGGAGGCGTTTCCCGATAGCAAAGTGTCTCAGCACCTCCTGCAAGCGTGGCTCCACAGCGGCGGCTATACAACCGTTGCCAGCTATGCGACTCCTGAATCCCTGCTGGAAAATCTTGTCTGGTTGCGAAGCCTGCCGCCCTATCTAGACCTGGGCGATCTCTGGCTCGTTCATGCGGGTGTACATCCCCATTTGCCGATTCAAGCGCAGACTTCCCACGAGTTTTGCTGGATTCGTGAAGAGTTTCACAGCACACCAAAACCCTATTTTGACGACAAGCTGATTATTACTGGACATACCATCACCTTCACGCTGCCTGGTGTGCCCGCGGGGGCAGTTGCCAGAGGAAAGGGATGGCTCAACATTGATACCGGCGCATATCACCCCAAAAGTGGCTGGCTGACTGCTGTAGATATGACCCATCAGCAGGTTTATCAGGTCAACGTGTTCCAGCAAGCTAGCCGATCGCTCCCGCTGGCAGAAGCTGTGGTTGAGATTGAACCTAGCCAGATGCATCTGCGTCGCCAGCTTATTCAAACGCTTTAATTTAGAAATGGGGCGATCGGCAACCGGTCTATATCGAAGCCCTCGTCCTAAATGCCTCTTATACGACGGACTACTGTGTATCGTTCAGTCGATGGAGTCACTGTTCTAGGCTTTGCAGCCCCCTAAATGCCCCAATGTTGGGAGACTCCGCAACAAAGAGAAGTCTTAGTTCCCCCCAAGTTAGGGGGGTGGGGCAGAATAGGGCAGTTTCTACATCATCTACATCACATCATCTAGATCAATATCTAGAGCAATGGATGGATCGGTGTACACAGTAGCCGAAGAGAGATTCGGTTTAGGCTAATGCAAAGCTAAAGTCAGATTCAGACAGCGTTGTTACGTTAACCCGATTGAGTTGCAGAGTATTGCCGTTCCCAAAGTTGATGGTAGAAGCGCTCAAGGTTGCTTTTGACGTGAAGTCAGAAAAGCCCTGGAAGCGGAAACTGCTGAGGTCAATTTTGTCTGATCCTTTTTCAAAGTCGGTAATCACGTCCTTTCCGCCACCTGGACGATAGACAAATTGATCATTTCCCTCATCCCCGGTGAGCCGATCGTTCTGCGTGCCACCATCTAGGCGATCGTTGCCTGCACCACCCCTCAGGATGTCTAAACCCGATCCACCATTCAGAATGTCCTGTCCTGCATCTCCCTGAAGGTCATCTTGTCCGTTTCCACCTAGCAGGTAGTCATCGCCCGAACCGCCGACAAGAAAATCCTTGCTGTCATCCCCTACCAAAATATCATTGCCTGCTTGCCCAGAAAGGCGATCGACTCCGGCTCCACCAAAAGCAATATCGCCGCCCTGACCGCCTGTGAGAGCATCAAAACCTTCGCCACCGCTGAGAACATCGTCTCCCTGATTGCCGAACAGAATGTCGTTGCCCTGCTCGCCTTCAATGCGATCATTCCCCTGCCGACTGCTTAAAAGGTCATTTCCCCTAAAACCGTCTATATCATCATTGGCTCGAGTACCTACCAGAATGTTATTTCTATTGTTGCCTGCAACGCGGTTGAAGAAGGGTTGGGGAATTGTGCCTGTGATGGTTTGATTGATGGTATCTGCAAAAATCCCGTGAGTTTTAGTCGTGGGATGGAACTGATCCCAGAAGAAAAATTCGTTTGGATTCGACTGAGGCGAGAATAGCAGCGGAGTTGTAATGTTGGTATAGCCAAACTTAGCAGGATCCGAGGCAATGGATTCTCCAAGGCTGAA
>NZ_JACJOR010000476.1:0-11024 GCF_014695615.1 Leptolyngbya sp. FACHB-711 | reverse complement strand
GGAAAGGCGATCGCCAGCCGTAATGCAACGAAACACGGCTTACTGGCAAAACAGCCCCCTTTGCTGGTTACGGAAGATTTGACAGCGTTTGAAACTCTGCTTCAAGGATTGATCGATTACTACCAACCCCAAAACCCAACTGAGCATTTCCTGATTCAACAGGTGGCAATGGGAATGGTAAAGCAACATCGGCTCTGGTCAGCCGAGGTAGCGATCGCGAATCTTGAGATTTTGAAGGCGCAACAGGAAGCTCAGTTTCCAGACTTAGTGGTTCCGCCCCTAGTTAAGGTGGAGTCAGATCTCCTCGAACAACGAATCTCGTCTCAGCAAGTCCTGGCTGATGAGCGTGAGATTCTGGGGCGATTAATTAGTTTGTTTGATGAAGATATGCGCCTACTCAAGACAGCTCCTCATTTCCAGACGTGGCTTGAAGGGGTACAAGAGTCTATTGGTGGTGCTTATTGTCTTCACGATCGCACTGCCCCCGTTTATCAAGCACAGGATGAGTTTGACTTGTGGCTCGATCGGTGGACTTGTGAGCACAAGGAACAACCCTGTTCAGAACCATTACCTTCAGCAGAGGAAGTTGTTACCCGTATTACCCAAGTCCAGCAGCTTGCAAGGGAACGGATTCAGGCGATCGAGCAGCTTTTAGCGGAGTATAAAGCCTTTGAAGTCCGCATGAATCAGGCGAAGGTATCCAGCCAAGGAATGCAGCAGCAGGAACTCTTTAGCCGCTATCAGCGCAGCATTAATCGAGAATTATATGAAGCGTTGGATCGATTAGAAGAGATTCAGCAACGAAAGAATGAGGGTTGTATGGGTTCGTTTGGTCAAAACCCTGATCTCAGCACTTCACCTGCCAGTCCGCCCCGCACTCCTGACAGCTTTCCTACTTCTGATTCGTGTGTAAGTTAGAGCAATTGGGCAAGATGCACACGAATCAGAGCGTGACCAGATACCTTGCTTTGCTGAAAAACCTGGAGGCACTGGAAGCTGAAAGAAACCGGATCAGCAATGAGGGAGACATTCTGTTTGATTGCTGGCTTGCTCCCTCAAAACCAGGCGGGACTGCCAGAACGGGTAAAGCTCACTGGCAGTTGAGGAGCCGCAAGGCTCAGTTTGCTGGAAAGAAGTCAAAATACATCAAGGCTTCTGAGGTTGGACAGTATGAAGCAGCGCTCGATCGGGGCAAAACTCTTAGGCGATTAGACAAGCAAATTGAGCTATTACAGAAACGAATTGAGCAGATTGACGCAATTTGTACAGTGCCAAAATAAATGCCATCGAGACAAATTCGTGTCGCTGAGCAAAACCTTTTTTGTTGCAGGATTGCTGAGCGAGTTCGCTCAGTGCTTTAGCATCCGGTCATCAGGATTGCCAAGCTGGCTTTAGGCAGAAAAGTAAGCCAGGTTTAGCTTTGCTTTTCGAACGACGCTAATGTGTTTCCACGACAAATAAAAAGTCACTGTATAGGTTGATCGTTGCCTGGCTTCAACGGAGCCACATCAAAGAGATGCGGTTTAACATCAGGGAGGCAATATTCAGAATCAGCTCTGTATTGCTTCAACGGAGCCACATCGAAGAGATGCGGTTTAACATCGATCGGGCACGGGCGCGAGGATTCCGAATTGTGCTTCAACGGAGCCACATCAAAGAGATGCGGTTTAACGGCAACTCTGCGACTCGCGATCGCTGACTAAGAGCTTCAACGGAGCCACATCAAAGAGATGCGGTTTAACGGCTTCCTGCTGTAGCGCAATTTCCCGCTTCAGCTCCCTTCAACGGAGCCACATCAAAGAGATGCGGGTTTAACAATATCGCCACGTACTGAGAAGACAATGCAGAATCCCCTTCAACGGAGCCACATCAAAGAGATGCGGTTTAACCAATTAAGGGGGAAAACGGCCGCCGGATAGGGATCAGCTTCAACGGAGCCACATCAAAGAGATGCGGTTTAACCCCTAATTTGCTTATCAATCTGGTCAAGAAAATGCTTCAACGGAGCCACATCAAAGAGATGCGGTTTAACCTGCTGTGGAGAGCGTTCCGCCCAAGGTCTTGCCCGCTTCAACGGAGCCACATCAAAGAGATGCGGTTTAACCTTGCAGGATTACCCCTAAGCTCACCTTGCCCGAGCTTCAACGGAGCCACATCAAAGAGATGCGGTTTAACGATTAGACTGCTGATTCAGCGGCACATAGTCAAAGCTTCAACGGAGCCACATCAAAGAGATGCGGTTTAACTCGCTCACTTACTGCGCCCGTGGTGGGGATTGGCAGGCTTCAACGGAGCCACATCAAAGAGATGCGGTTTAACTGCGGGCTTCTGAAACACTTACTATATGGAGTTTTCAAGGTTCTATTGCGCGGACCACTATACTGAGCCACTTTTAACACCTGTTAAAGACAAGTCTGATTCTACTCAGAAGGGCTTAGAGCCTTTATGCAAAAGGGTTTTGCAGGCTGCGCGGATCAAATCTTGGTGCTTTTTCTTGTATGGCTTATCCTGTTTAGGTTTGCAGCCTCAATTATGCTGATCGCATTTTTACACCTCCCTATCCGTTCGTCCAAAAACAGGGACAAATACACCCAAGCCAAAGTGAGCGGCATAGCCGAGGGCGATTGGACCTGCTTTCGGTTCAGCAAACTCAATTTCCATCCAGTATCCGCGATCGGACTCCTTTCTTCCATCACCGTGATAACGCCGACGCTGAAACGCTTGCCAGCGATAGCCGCTAAATTGTTTGCCTGCTTCCTCACTTAAGCACCTAGCTCTCACAAGCCATTTCCCATTCTCACGCCCATACCCTAGCCAATCACCCACGTCATCACCTGGATACTGAACTTCGATACATTGATCCAGCGACAATTCACGATTCAGATGGTTGAACAATTGCCTGAGAAGGCGCAGGGTTTGATGTTCTGGTCCATCAATCTGAAAGGCTGTACCCGCAATGTACTTTGGCTGACCCCGATGATTGCATTTGGGATGCCTGGGCAACACCATTGGCGTAAGGCTTTGCCATCTGCAACTTTTACCCAGAAGCAGTGAGCATCCGAGCTGTTCACGCTCAAAGTGATAATGTTCGGTTCGTTCAAGGGAAACTAAGACAGTTTGAACATCAAACCCTTCTGTTCCCCAAACTTTCGGGATCTGACGCAATGCTGAAATTGCTCGCTCTTGAAAGCCCCCTGGTGCATAGACAGTTACATGGCTGATCCTGCCTTTGCTGTTGACCTCCGGCAAATACCAAGCGTGCTGGTGTCCCTCCGCAGGTTTGCCTTTGCCATCCTCACCCGATTCGTTGGGCTTACGACCGACAAAGACTGGATCAGATTGTCCTTCTGCATCTTTACTCCAGCTCATCAACGCCTGCCGAAACCGTTCTCCTAGTGAAATAGCTTCGGTTAGCTTGGGCAGTACATTGGAAGAAAGGGCGAAACGGGCAAAGGTTGGTGGTTCTGGGAGAGAGGGCTGCGATCGCAAGAAATTCCGTCTGTTCGGCTCTAGCTTATAGGCAATCCAACGGGTTCCGGGAATACCATTCCAGTTCTGCCCGTGTAAATTGGCAATGTCTAGTTCTAACGCTTCTAGAATGTCTGCCGGAGCTTTCCACTTCGCTTTACCTTTCTTGGGCTGAGGCAAAACGGCTAGAGCTGCCTGAAATCCTTGCAATCCTTCAACTGTTAACGGTGCCAGCACTCTCAGCCGTTCTATTGTAGGATTGGTTTCCTCATCCCGCAATGGTTTGGCGTTACAGGGCTTGCTATTGCTTACGACTTGCATTTCAACCCAAGATTCTGCCCGACCTAAATAGCCAACCTGACAACAAAGCTGCTGAAGCAACTGCTGCTCTGCTTCACTTAGCTCAACTCCCGACCATACCACCTGAATTTCTGCCTCAGAAGACATCGCGCCGCCGGGTAAGGCATAAAAGGTGTCAAATACCTTAGTCGTTGTCGCTTTGCCTTCCTTCCAAACTGGCATATAGTGCCGAGTATGAGCAGCGGTATAGTCTGGTAGTGCATAGTCAGGTGGCTGATTCGCAAGTTGGTTGAGCAATTGTCCCATCAATGTGCGATCGGGCTGCTCTGGTAAACGGTAGTAAGCCGAAACCAATGCTCGCAAAATTCGCCAGGGTGAAGGTGGCCATTCTACTACCCCTTCATTGACCTGATGATCCCAAGGAGTCGCATGATAGCGACCTGTCAGAAATTGAATAGACAGTCCTACGCTCATTTCTTCTTCTCGCTGGCTTCAGCCTGATACTGAACAACGGTGACAGGGGGATTTGCAAAGGCCCCTCTAGCCGCTTGGACTAATGACGGCAACGCTTCCGTCAAATCTGCATAGCTTGGTAGCTCAAACCCATCAGGACGCTTCACAGTAATGGCAGTTGCTTCTAAGTCGCAAGCAGTTCGGAGGCGCAACCCGCGATCGAGGAACCGCTGAATTTTGTAAAGGGCGATCGCAGTCAGCAAGTTCTCCAGATCAATCCCTAAGCGATAGCCGCGAATTTGTGCCAAATCCAAGCTGAAGTAAGCCGTAATTTTCTCAGCAGTGTACTCTTCCCGGTGGTAGGGAATGTTGCCGCCTCCCTTTTTAGCGTCTGCCTGGGTATTTACTCGGTCATTTTTAACCCCACCAGAGCTAACAACCTCAATGTTGTACGCTTCGATGAAACCAGACAACGCCCGCGCCAGCTTAAACCGTCCTCCAGCAATTTCCTTCTTTGATAAAAATATGCCGTGCAGGAGAGAGTTGAGATCATAATGGGCAAGCACTTGAGCTAGCTTACGGAAATCTACGGCTCCTTCAGTCGAAGCATCTAGTTCCTTCTTCAATTGCTCAAAGAAACTCCGGTCTTTGCCCTCCAAAATGTAAAAGGAGTTGAGCCGATGCGCTTCCAACAGTGAGTTGGTTAGCACCTTGTCATCCTGCTTCACCACCACGTAGGGAATGCCTTGGAGTGGAGCAACCACATCCTGATTGGCTTCATCCCAAATACTGCTTTCTAAACGATTCGCAATGCTCTGTGCTGATTCCAGTAGCAGCATCCGCGTGTTATTGCCGGGAAGCTGATAGGTTGCTGCTCCCAAATCAGGAAAGCCAGTAGGTTGAAAGCGAGTGCCCTGGAGCGGTTCAAGGCTGGCTTCAATCAATAAACGCGGGTGGTCTTTTAGAGCTGTAAAATCCATAAATTACTCCTTAGGGTCAAGTTTGCGAATCTGCTTCAGTAGTCGAGCCAGATCCAAATCTGAAATGGGAAATGCTAGTGCCGAAGCAATCCGCAGAGTACGATTGCTTGGCTCATACACACCTTCTGTCACGGCTGGATCAAGTCCACTTGCATATAGCCGCTGAACGGCAAGCTTCGTTGCGGTATAGCAGTCGCCCGTCGCCAGCTTTGCGAGTAGGGCAGGCACTCTGGGTAAGGTTAAATCCTGTGCCAGAACATAGCGACCAAAAACTTTCTGACAGGCTTCCCGCTTAATTCGGCGACGGTGGGCAATCGCTGATAGTGCATAGGCAACAGGAATGGGCAGCTTTGGCAGTGGCGGCAATTTAAACGACTTCGACAAATCGACCAGGCTCAGCCCACGTGCGATCGCTTCAATCCGCTCCTCGTTCACATTGCAATTGATCCAGCACATGACGTCATCTAGTGGGGCAACCAGTTCCTTATGAACTGCCTCTTCCTGGGAACCGTCCGCCTCTTTCCGTCGCTGGTCTTCAATCTCCTCTCGCTTCAACAATCCAATCAAGTTACTCATCAGCTTCCCGGCTTCCCAGGTCGTGATACCGTCCTCGTTGTTCGTCCAGTCCCACACCCGTCCCCCTGCTTTAGGTCGCACCCGCACTAATCGCTGTCGCAGATTACGACTTGCTAGAGCTAATCCCAAGCGAAATTCACTGGAGTCTTCCATACAAGCCTGAACCCACTCAACTTTGAGCAGCGGTAGTGGATGGCGCATCTTTTCCTGAGTAAATTTCAGAGAACGATCCAGTGCTGCCTCTGCCTCACCTAACGCCATCAGCACATCGAGGAGGGTTGCCTTCTCTCGGCTCAGGTTAATAATCACCGTCTCCAATCGTCGCTGTGCCCGTTTGACCGAAGTAGGAGCCTTTTCATCCTGAGATGCCCATCTGAAGCTGTCCAGCCAGTTGTCAATCTCCATCAACTGATCAATCTGGGGATTGTGCTTAGGTTGGAAGCGATCGAGGGGAATGGCAAAGTAAGACAGCCCATTACGAACCTGGAAGCTGTAGCGAACAAATTCATTAATGCCTCGATCGCGACCGAGATTTGAAACACCTCTGTAAAAGTCCACCCCATAGCGAGCAGTACGATCGCCGACCTTTGCCCGTCCCTCACTGAACAAGATCTGTAGCTCCTTCAACCCTGTCGGTGCGGACCACAGTGGTGTCCATAACTCTGCTCTTGCGTCATCTCCCTCAGCAGCACTGCCGTAGCCCACATTAGAAGGACGCACGGTAAAAGGATAGGCAAAGCCGCCCTGCTCTGATTGTTCATAGCGACGGGTTGCTCCTGCTGTAAACAGCATGATCCCTTCTAACATCAGTACAAAATCCCAGGGATTGACCCTAGAATCAGCGTCATAGCCTGGAGCTGCATTCGCTCCTCCTGCTGCGATCGGATTAAACTGCCCAATCTTGCCATTAAACGGAAGGGATGGCAGCGTTGCGTCAAACAGTGCAGCTTTCAGCAGGGAAGGAGCGTTACCTGTCGGTTCACCTGTCGCGAAGTCAATCAACTCCTGCAGCTGCTGCATGAATGTGCGGCTGAACTCAAAGTTACCGTCATTGCCTCCAGTTCCGGTTAGTGGCGGGAATTTTAGATCCTCTAATGTGACTAAAGCACAGGTATCCAGCCACTTCACAGCTTCATCTGAAAGGGTATTTCGTAATCGTTCCAGCAGTCGTCGTTTGTCCTCTTTTTCTTTAGGCTGAACTACAAGCTTTAGAGCATCAACCTGCTCCTGTGCTATGGCAATCGTCTCCCCATAGCTTTGGAGCCGCTTTGATTGTGCCTGCTGGATTGCCCTGAGCAGCTTCTTCTGTGCTACATCCTTTGGATAGAATCCAGTGCTTCCATTCCAAGGTGCGACCAGCGGGGTGGGCTGGTAGTGATGAAGAAAAAATGTCTCCAGTTCATCCTGCGTGAGGCTCGTTACCAGAACAAACGCATCATTCTGCCAGTAGCCCTTTGCCTGAGTATCCTGCTTCTGTTCAACGATGAGCCGCAGTACGCCCAATGCTTTGAGGTAATTGGACAGTGGCTCTGGCGTACAGCCCTGTAACGTAATGAATTTAGCCATCCGTTACCTCCAAGATGTGAGGAGCATATCTGGCAGAACCGCGCCAGTCAGCAATCCGAATCAAAGTTTCTAGAAATGCCAGCTTGAAGGGTCCATGTTCTTCTAATAGGGCGATCGCTCGTGCTGTCCATGAAGCACCTTGTTCACTGTCTCCCAGCCCCATACAGTTCAGCGAAAGTGACTGGCTCTTAATTTTCAGCCCCATACCCAAGTCAATTTCAGGAAGCTGGTCATGAACGCGATCGCCTTCATAGACTCCCAGCGCAAATCGTTCTACTCCAGTAGGCTTTTCTGTGGGGCGAGGCTGAATTGTCATTCTGACTTTGCCGTGGTGACAGGCAACTAGATAGCACAGCAAAAAGTTTTCCTGTGCTTGTAGTGCCAGTAGTGCGCTAACTAACTCATGCCGAAAGCCACGTCGATTGCGGGGCATTGAGTAGCGATCGCCTGGGTTCTTAAAGTCATGGTCCGATTTTGCCCACAGCGTTTCACCTACCTGCTCAGGTCGATTATGGGTCAGTGCCGTTTGAAAAGCCGGATGCGCTTTGCCTGCATCGTGCCATCGTCCTGCCCTAATAAGAAAGTCAACGGGTAACTCAAACGTTGGAAACTGTTGGCATAAGGTTTCGACTTCCTCAGCAACATCCTGAGAATGGACAGCCAGCTCGACAAACTTGGTTGCTCCCCGGCTCAAACTATCCCGATCGTCCTGGTCTAGTTCAATGCGCTCGTCCAAGGGAACGGCTGGAGTATGTGAAGCAACGCCTGTAAATCCTAGAGCAGGGTCATATCCACCTGCGGAGCAATGCACGAGCACGGTCATTCCAGGGCAAAGGGTCATTGCTTCCTGCCATCCTCGTAAACCGTCCTGTACCCAGGCTTTCTGATTTTGCTTCTTCAGTCGCTCAAGAAACTCCCTGGCTTTTCCAATGCTCACCCGGCAAAGTTCCTGTTGCTGAATCGCATCCATATCATGAGGGGGCTTCGATTCTGACCAGTCTCGCCAAGTGATCGCCACATCCGTTTCATCTGCCTCTCGAATAAAGGATGAAATATCGATGTCGTGTCCTGCCAAGTCAGTTGAGGTATCAAACAATTGCAGCAAGTCATGCCGACGCGGGATTAAGCCTTCAATCTCCGCCTTCGGAACCTTAACCTTCCCTAGTGCAGCTGGTCCTACCTCATTCAGGTCTTTGAGGATCGATCGCGCAGCCTCCAGTGGTTCAGGGGCATAAGGACTGGCATTTTTCTTCAAGTCAGGAATATCGATCCAGTAGACAGTTGCCGTATCAGAACACTCTCCATAGCGATTGCATCGCCCAAACCGCTGCACCAACGATGACCAGGGAGCCAGTTCTGTAAATAGGGTTTGTGCTGAAATGTCTACTCCTGCCTCGATCGCCTGAGTTGCGACCACAATGCCAGAAAGCTTGCCTTCTCGTAGTTTTCGGTTAAGAGCCTGTCGTTCTGCGGCTCGAAAGCGTGAATGAATTAGGGTAATTTCCTCAGAAGTTTGTTTATCCAGTGCTTTGTAAAGTTCTTGGGCGCGACTGACCCGGTTACAAATGACCAACGTAAGGAAGCTGGGACGATGGGCAGCAACTATCTCTTTCACCAGTTCCTTTACGTACTCACTTTCCTTCGCTGAACACACTGTAACCGCTTTCACTAATCGCTTCTGAGACTGCATCCGCCGCTTCAGCGTTTCATTCAGCAGATCCGCAGCAGTGAGGTGATGAGTTTGGCTGAGATCAAGCTTGTAATTGACCGTTTGCAGCAGTTCTGGGTCAAGTGTTGCGCTCATCCAGAGCGAGCGGGTATCTCCATAAGTGCCGAAGCTCTTGTCTTCTCGAAACCCTTGCAATTGGGCGGTTGTTCTCAATCCCGCTCCCATCAACTGCACTTCATCCATCACCCATAGACAATCATTGTTCAGCAAAGCAAAGTGGATGGGCCATTTATAGCGGCTCATACCATATCCGCGATTTAAGGCTCGGCTAAGAAGCTGATCCTGTGTACCAATGAGAATACAATCTTTCTCTGGATGAGCTTCCCAACGGTTGCTTACAGCACCACCCATCAGCAGATGTAGCTCAACCTCATTGTTCAGTCCTGCTCGTTGTAGCCATCCAGTGACCTCGGCATAGGTTTGCTCAACCAGGGTTCGCATCGGCAAGCAATAAACCAGACGACGCGGAGTTTGTTGGCGCGTTTTATTATGCCGTCTACGCCAAAGCCAGCTCAGCACTGCTGTTGCTGTCTTTCCTGCCCCCGTTGGTACGTTTAATAGAATTGGAAGTTCCGGCGCAGTTGCAAGCCGTATCTGATAGGGAAAGGGTGCTTTTTGAGTAATTTCAGCAAACCATTCAACGTAATTTTCCATAGCAAAGTAGCCGCGTTGAAGCGGGTTATGAAATCGATGGAGCTAGGTAAATGGTTCCTACCGAGATAAGGCAACTGGTTTGTCAGTTAGCCCAAAACTATCTATCTAAAGAAGTAGTAAATATGTTCATCTCAAGATAGCTTCTGAGAAACGGAACGTCAAATAAGATTCTGTTAAACATTCAGAAAGATTCATGTTGTTCTAACTTATAGTTAAGAAGCACCAGGAGAGCGATTGTGTCTCTTCGTTAGGGAAATCTAACTCCAACAAGAACAATGGTTCGTGATTCTAAATACTCACGTTGAACCAGCGTCGAATAAAGCAATAAGTATGCTGAACGTACAGGAAGCTTTTACCTGGTCTGACTGGTACCCTCTAGAAGGGTGCTGGCACGGCTCAACTATTCCTACCCTAACTGGGCTTTATCGAATCCAGCGGAGTGATAGACCAGACCTAGACTACATTGGTCAGACAGGCATGAACACAATGAACCTGAAAGAGCGTCTGGCGATGCTGAAAGGCGTTTTTGCAGTAGAGATGCCTTACCGTACCATCCGCTCCTTCCGCATAGAAGCTAAACCAAAAGTTTTACTTCAGAGTATATTTTGACTTCATTGCCGTTGCCCCTGTAAACTGCTGAGGCTGCGACTTGCGGCATCGGCACTCAATCCCCACAGCAGCAGCACCAGATAATCGCGCATAGGTTTGGCTCCGAAGGCATCGCCTTTCTCGATGTAGCGCGTGTTTAAGCCTATGAGGGTCAGCCCGGTGAGCAAGACCAGATAGAGCAGCGGACGAACAGACCAAAAAGTTGCTTCAGCTCGCATTTGGTCTGAGAACCCTGCTAGTGATACAAGAAATTGCTGGACTTGTTCGATTTGGTTTAAGGGGTCTTTTTTCTCAATTTCTGCGATCGCATTTCGGGCACTTTTGTCGAGGTTAACCGCTACATGCCAAAGATCGGTTTCCGCAGGGTTCAAGCCATCTGCTGCACGACGTCGTGCCTGAGTAGTGGTAGATTGCAGAATTTCACTAACCACTGTAGTCGCCTCGTTATCTTGTCCTTGGGCAAGTAGGTTGCGTGCGATACGAATTTGCTCAAAGTCTTCTTCTGAAACGGAGTTCCCTCGCTTTTGTTGTTCGTACAGCTGATCCTCAAGCGTTCGCAGTTGCTTTAGTACTGCCAGTCGGCTCTGGATTAGCGTAATTTGAGTATTAGCCACTTCGTGCTGTTGCTGATAGATCCGCTTTCGGATGTCATGAACCATGGGCAGCAGGATTTTGCGATCGTTTGGGTG
>NZ_JACJOR010000475.1:0-7701 GCF_014695615.1 Leptolyngbya sp. FACHB-711 | reverse complement strand
ATACCTTGCGAACTCAAGAGAGTTGGAAAAAGAATCAGCGCAAATGTACCAAATAGCTGAAGCGGCAGCTTTTCGAGCTTAAGAATAAACTGAAGGGATAGAAAGAGCCATGCAAAGCGCAGCAAATACAGTGCAATTTGCATTTCAAAAAAATTTTCCTTGATCAGGCTACCAAAGAAGAGATAGCCAAAAGGACCGAAGGTAAAAATGACATCCTTGCCCCATATCATTCGCTCCACGTGCGCTTTGGTCAGCGCAAATTGCCAGGATGGGTCTAATCCTGTGTTTACTGCTGGTACACCAGGTACTAAAAGCAGACTGAATAGAGCCGCCAACAAAACCAGTAGCGCAGTTCTTCTAACAGGTGAATTGAACAGATTTTGTTTGAGTCGCATTAGGGAGCTTACCTCACGAAGAACCAGAAGACTTATTGGGAAATGTGGGTTTTCGTCAACCTTTCCTCTCAACCCCTCCTCAATATATGCTGCTGGGTAATTCGGAAGGCTTGACTGCGGTCGGTATCAAAAGCCCAGGCTTCAATCACCAGATCCTGCTGCTTGGGCAATCGCCTGATTGGGAATGAAGTACTCCACCCCGCATACCGATATCGATCGTCTCTTAATGCGTTTGCCACAGCGGGCGTAGGGTGTCGGACAGAAGCGATCGCTAACAGCACTGACCTCTGAGCAGCGTTTCGATAAGTGATAAGCACGGAATCTGCGGGTTTGTGGTGTTGGGGCAAAGCAGCCCACCCAGAGGCATCAAAGGTATTTCGACCCTTGGGCGTGACTGACAGGAACTCTCCGTAGGCTGCCGATTCCCGTGAAGTTGCGGGTGCAAGGGCTGCGATGTTATTGACCTTGACGATCGGCGGTGACAAAAAACCTGCTTTATTCAAATCTTGTGCAAACTGTTTGATTAACCTCGGAGGTCCAGGATTGAGATATTGAGTAATGCAGTTATTAGGCACAAACCGGATGAAGGTTAAACAAGTCTTCGCAAACAGCCTATCCCTTTGAACCGAGGTCACTGCGGAAGACGCATCGATGGAAGTCGCAAGGTTCAGACTAAAACAAATTGCGATTAAACAAGTCAGGGAGTTGTGCAGAATATCGCGACTGGTTTGCTCACTCAGTTGCCACAGACCATAAAATTTGTTCTCTTTAATATCCTTGGAGACGATCGCCAGTAATGCGATTACAGCAATCACTAAGTAAATAGAAATCGTTGTGTAGCGGGAGGACAGTGCTTGTTCTACTCCAGATCCGGATCGAGCTAGCGTCGCCATCATCGCACTGAGAATGGAGTAAGCCCCCAGTGCCAACCACACAAAAGCCTGCTTCAGAAATTTCCGCCAATGTAAGACAGTGTATAAGCAGGCAAAAACGTAGAGCGCAACTAGAACATAGCCAGCTACTATAGCAAATGCCGGATTTCCGACCCCTAAAGGTGATCCCAAGAAAGCAAAGGGGTAGCTAAGAACAATTGAACTTTTATTAGCTGTAGAAGAACTAACAGAACTTTGATAGCCGCTAAGATAGGCTGCTATGTTTAATGAGAAGCAGATCAGCCATATCGGGATTACAGCCGAAAATAAAGTTTTTCTTTTCACGCCCTCCGCTGAAAGCAGAATCACTGGCAGCAAAACCAACCAGGAAAGTGCTCCGGCTGCCACAGAAAATGTGCTGACGGTAGCTAGAACAATGCATAACAGTAGCCTAACCCAAAAATTTACCTTTAATTGCGTGATCAGTAGGGAGAGTACAAGGCAGACGATCGGCATTAGAAACGTAATCTGGAACCCCCACAACCAGCACTTATATTGGATTGGAGAAAAAATTAGGACATTCGACAGAAACGTTAGAAAAAAGGAAAGGATTAGATTTTGAGTGACCGTTCGTCTAAACAGGAAGTAAACGCTTAAAGATGCAATACAAGCTAGCAATAAAATAAACAGCATCTCATACTTGACATTCCAGTTCGTCAAGGTTGCGAGTGCCAAAAACACTAATTTGGGAAAAAAGATGCGGTGTTCGTTATGTTGAGCAAGCAAGTCTTGAATTGACAGATCACCTTCAGCTTGCTTAACCAGTAGCCTTGCAACTCCCCACTGGTCCCAGTAGGGGACATCCACGCCATACTGCAAGATGAATAAACCCATGAAGACCGCAGGCGCAATCGCGAGCAGCAAAGCCAGGATCTTCCACAACTGATCGCTAGCGATCGGGAGCTGCGTCTTGTTCAGCATATAAAGAAGAAGGATGTACTCAACTTAGAGCCGCGCTGCCTGTGCTGTGTAAATATCTTCCAGGATGTTCCGCAAACTATACTTGTACTGCCATTTAGGATAGTGAGACTGAAACTTCCTCACATCGGAGATATACCAGATGTGATCGCCCGATCGATTGTCATCGGTGTACCCATAATTCAGCTTTTTGCCGGACAGTTCCTCACAGATACCGATCGCCTCTAACATCGAGCAGTTGCTATGGCGTGAACCGCCAATATTATAGACCTCACCGCTTCTGGGATTCTGATAGAAATGATAGAAAGCGTTGACCAGATCGTAGCTGTGAATATTGTCGCGAACCTGCTTGCCCCGGTAGCCAAAGATGGTGTAGGTCTCGCCCGTCACCGTGCATTTCATCAGGTATGCTAGAAAGCCATGCAGCTTTGCTCCAGAGTGCGCCGGACCCGTCAGGCAACCGCCCCGGAAACTGGCAGTCTTCATATCAAAATATCTGCCGTACTCCTGCACCAACACATCTGCTGCCACCTTTGAAGCCCCAAATAGAGAATGCTTCGATTGATCGATCGACATCGACTCATCAATGCCAATGAAATAGGGATGATCTTCAGCAATTTCCCATCGAGTTTCCTGTTCGATTAGCGGCAAGAAATTAGGCGTATCGCCATAAACTTTATTCGTTGAAGTAAAAATAAATACGGCATTTGGGCAATACTGACGAGTCGCTTCCAGTAGCACCAGCGTCCCATTTGCGTTCACGGTGAAGTCGGTATGGGGTTCACTGGCGGCCCAATCGTGAGACGGCTGAGCAGCAGTATGAATGATCAAGCTAATGTCTGCAGAAAATTCTTTGAAAATGGCTTCGATCGCCCCCTGATCGCGAATATCAGCATCGTAATGGTGGTACCGATCGCCGTAGGTTTCCTTCAAAAGATTGCGGTTCCAGCCTGTCGAAGCCGCCTCACCAAAGAAGTACGATCGCATATCGTTATCAATGCCAACGACATTAAATCCAAGGTGGGCAAAAAAGCGAACGGATTCCGAACCAATGAGTCCCGCTGAACCAGTTACAACCACTGTAGACATATCGCACCACACTCCAGAACTGAGAGATTGAAACGATGGAATTGATTGATTTAGAGAAATGAACGCTTCCAGGCAAATTGGCTCGCTTAATTTAGCCGCTTAATAAGGCTTCGAGGCAATCACAAACATCTGTCCGCCCAGGAACCGCCAGAGAATTGGCAGTTTTAAATAAATCTGAAGCAGTAGCGGTGCAGAAGGTCTGCCTTTAGTTGAGAAGGGTAGAAAACGGGGAATCATCAAATCAACCGAAAATCCGATCGCCTTTAAAACTTCGTTGAGCGAACCGTCTGTGATCGGTAGGTGATGGTCAATAAAGTCATAGTACTCTTTGAAGGAATACTTGAAATTCGGCTGAACCACAATCAGCTTGCCTTTCGAACTGAGCCGATTAAAGCAGAAAGAAAGCACCTCGATCAGCTCTTCTTTCGTTTGCAGGTGCTCAAAGAAATTGGAGACAAAAATAACGTCGAAATAGTCACGCGGCACGAGGCGATCGCTTTCTGGAGCCAGAATATTAACGTGCAAAACTTTGACATTGGGTGCGGCAAACTCCTGAGAATCAGGATTGAGATCAATCAGCACCTTTTCCCTTGCTTTAACCTGATTAATAAACTCGCAGTAGCCGCCGCCAATATCTAAAACGATCGCATGGGGACTAATATATCTCTGAATAAAGTCATCAATTAATACTTTCCAGAGAGCTTCTTTTGCTTTGCGCTGCCGAACGTCGAATCGATTCGCATAAAGCCGTTTCAGATAAATTTCTTGATCCATCATGATTGACTTGGAATAAACAGCATCCAGCAAGCATCCCGAATTGTATCTCTATCACGCCCAACTTCTAACTTAGAATTGGCTTAAGAGCCGCCTCATTGTCTTGAATCCATGCAAAAATTTGATGCAAGGTTTGCTCCGGGCTGGTCTGCGGCTGCCATCCGGTGGATTGAATCACTTTAGAAGAATCGGTAATGTAGAGCGGCACATCACCGGGACGGTTTTCAGGGACGGAGCGAATTTCGATCGAGTTTCCGGTAATCTTCTCACAAAGCTGCGTGGTTTCCAGCAAAGACAGGCTACTCTCGACGCCACCACCCACATTAAACAGGCTGCCATCTAGCTCGGAAAAATGCAGCAGCTCATACTCGACCAGATTCAGCAGGTCATTCACGCAGAGCAAATCCCGCACCTGCTTGCCCGTGCCACCGTAGCCGATGTAGCCCAACGATCGCTTGAAGTAGTGCGCTGCCATCCAGAGGACAAACACGCCCTGATCGACCTTGCCCATCTGCCAGGTTCCCGTGACCACACCGCAGCGATTGACGATCGCCGGAATGCCATAAGCGTCTCGATATTCTTCAATCAGCAGTTCCGAAGCCAGCTTAGTTGCGCCATAGAGCGATCGTGCGCCCTGGAGCGGAAAGTCTTCGCTGATGCCCCGCTCTGAAATTCCCGGTCGGGTCTGGTCAGGCGCGATAGCGAAACGAGTAGCCTGTTCGACGAGCTTAATGTCGCTGAGGGCGGCGACCGGGTAAATCCGGCTGGTGGACAGGAAGAGAACCGAAGCCTTGAGTTGTCTGGCGAGTTCAAGAATGTTAATGGTCCCAACCAGGTTGGTTTCCAACACATAGCGGGGAGAGGCAAAGCCTGCCAGCACCGAAGGTTCCGCTGAGCAGTCGATGATGGTGTCAACGGTTAGAACTGCCGAATCAAGATCGGAGGGAGAGCGAATATCGCCATGCACAAACTCAATGCCATGCTGTTTGAACCGCAGCAGGTTTAGCTCTGAGCCGCGCCGCTTTAGGTTATCGAGACAAATAATGTGCCAGTCGGGGTGACGCTGTTTGAAGCCGATCGCCAGAGAACTGCCAATAAATCCTGCCCCACCCAGAATTAAAACTCGTTCAGGCATTGAATCTTCCTACGCTAACGGGCTGCTTGCTGCGGTGATAATCTCCCCGCGACAGGTGCTTTTCTAACCAGATATAAAGCACGATAAACAGATAGCGGCTGCCCATTTCCTTGATTTTGAGCTTTGAAATTCCGGTTGTGCGGTTATACCAGCGCATGGGAATGATGCCGTAGGAGTAGCCTCGGACGATCGCCTTTAACGGCAGTTCTACAGTGAGATTAAAATGATGGCTTAGAATGGGCTGAATCCCGTCAATCACTTCTCGACGGTAGACTTTGAAAGCATTGGTTGTATCGTTGTAGCGTAGTCCAAACAGAACCTTGATAAACCAGTTTGCCAATCGATTAATGAAGAGCTTGTGGGGAGGATAATCCACGACCTTTCCGCCTTTCGAGAAGCGCGAACCAAAGACGCAGTCATATCCTTGAAACAGCAACTTATAGGCAGCAACCAGATCTTCCGGGTCGTCTGAAGCATCTGCCATCAGGATGGCAACCGCGTCACCTGAAAACTCACTTAGCCCCCGACGAACGGCAAACCCAAATCCATTCGGCGGCTCATTATTAACCCAGCGCACACTGCTGAAGGTGGCATGCAATTCACAGCAGACGGCAGGCGTGCAATCTGAGCTATTGTCATTAACGATTAGAATCTCGTGAGGAATGTTTTCTCTCTCCAGGGTTTCGACCAAGCGGCTCACTGTCCCGTACAGGCAATCTTCTTCGTTGTGAGCAGGAATTACAACTGAAAGCTTCATTACTCCCCCAATGCTCTAATCACTTACCGTTCAAATTAGCCCAGTGCAGCTATCTGTAAGCAGCTATCTATAAATGGTTCCAGCAGAATGAGTCAATTCAAATCAATTTCAAAATTAAGAACCAAGAATTTCCAGATCATATATGCAAGCTGCAAACCTGACTAGGGCTAATCCGAGCGAATTGGCTAGCGATCGGGCAAGTTTCAGAAAGCTTGGCAGGAGGTTTCTAATCTGGCGTGAACTGCTCAAGGCGACCCAAACGTGATCCCAATGCGGCTCACAGGCTAAGACTCTATTGGAATGACGCGATCGCGACTAATTTGTTCAGCTTCAGAAGCAACAGAAATCGGGTGAGGGCTGTCTAGGCATTTGCTGAAAGACGCAAGCAGGAGAGTGGTATCTTAAAATTTAGAGAATGTAATGATAAGAATGTAATTACGAGGAATACACCATGCCTCAAGCGGTTGGCGTAATTGAAACACTTGGGTTTCCGGCAGTTCTGGCAGCCGCAGATGCGATGGTGAAAGCCGGACGGGTGACGATCGTGTACTACGACATTGCCGAAAGCGGAGAACAGGTCGTCGCGATTCGGGGACCGATTTCAGAGGTGCGTCCGGCGATGGAAGCGGGCATCGAAGCGGCTGGAACTGCGCCTCCTAACGGCAAGCTGGTGACGTACTACATCGTGCCAAATCCACCCGAAAATGTTGTGGAAGTGCTACCGCTTCAATATACAGAGCGGGTCGAGGAATTTCGCTGGATGTA
Organism: Leptolyngbya sp. FACHB-711; assembly: GCF_014695615.1. NCBI lineage: Bacteria > Bacillati > Cyanobacteriota > Cyanophyceae > Leptolyngbyales > Leptolyngbyaceae > Leptolyngbya > Leptolyngbya sp. FACHB-711. Next base: position 936 of record NZ_JACJOR010000475.1, on the reverse strand, counting down.
GGGAAATGGGCTAGGGCAGATTTGCATTCCTTATCGCTTTGATTAGACGAAAGCATCAGTGAAAGTCTATGAAAACAATTGCGATCGTGCCGACCAAAAGCCCGTAAAATATAGGGTGGCTTCACCACTCGATGACCTTAATTTGACCTTCCTTATTTGACCTCTAGGAGAAAGCGATGCCGATTGCAGTTGGCGCACTCGAAACAAAAGGATTCCCCGGAATTTTGGCAGCCGCAGACGCGATGGTCAAAGCCGGACGGGTGACACTGGTGGGCTATCAACGTTGCGGAAGTGCCCGGTTTTGCGTGATTATTCGTGGCGATGTCTCGGAAGTAAAGCAGTCAATGGCAGCAGGCATTGAGGCGGCAGGAAACTGCTTTGGCGGCTCGCTCGAATCCTGGGTGATTATCCCGCGTCCGCACGAAAACGTTGAGGTCGTTCTGCCGATCGAGTTTTCGGACTCAGTGCAGCGATTCCGCGACTCGGTTGAAGTTCCGCTGATTCCGCGGCAGACGGGCGGCTAAGATTTCAGTGCTATGTTATAACCTGCTCAAACTTGTACCTTGCAGGGCTTAATTCTAATGCTCCAGGCGCGTTCAACGAACTGGGGCAAATTTGATTTAATCCGTAATTTGATAAATTTACTCTAAGCGCATCATGTTCCTCTAGACAGATTCCTGATTTTCCTGCGATCGGCAAGATTAGGGAGTTAGCAACCCTCCGGAATGGTCTGCTTTGCACTGATTTTTCTGGTTGGTTTTTTGCTAATTTGCCTATTCCTTCTGTTTTTCCTTTTTAATCCGGCTATGTCCTTCCCTAGAGAAAGTGGAATTCTGCTGCATCCGACTTCGTTTCCCAGCCGCTTTGGAATTGGCGATTTGGGCGGTTCGGCTTACGAGTTTATCGATTTTTTGGCGCAAGCTGGACAGCGCATTT